>JAIORT010000664.1 GCA_021107975.1 Bacteroidales bacterium
GCTGCCGGCGGTGAGCAGACAATCTTCATCCGAATAAACAAACGCTTTTTGCGAAATACCCCTCAGTACGTTGTTTTCATAGATCCGGGTTCCAACAGGATCATATGCGTATTCTTCGATCAGGGCTCCATCTCTGGTCACGGTAAGAAGCCGTCCCATAGCGTCGTAGGTGTAGACGTAATCGGACGTGACCCCTTCAACGGTCTCGGTCCTGGCCGTAATCCTGCCTGCATTGTCACGGGTCAGAATACAGGAGATGAGGGTTGTGCCGTTTATGGAAAATGCCTGATCTTTAACCTCTCCATAGCCATTGAAGCTGCGAGTCATGTTCAGGGCTCCACCGGTGACGACCTCGGGCAGGCCGTTTTGGGCATTGCGAAAGATGGTAAAGTTGCCGGCGCCGGTTAAAAGGCCCTCATTATCATAGATGTAGATGTGGGTCTTGCCGGCATAGGAAAAACTGTTCATATTGAAATCGTTGTTGTAGGTGTAACCGAGCGATTGGCTGAGAGCGCCGCTTAAGTTCTCTGAGGTGACAAGCTTCCCATCGTATTCGTAACTTATTGTAACCGTTCCATTGGTAATTGATCCCACCTTTGTGCTGCAAAGATATGTGAGATTGATGTTTCCTTCCGGTGTTTGTATCTGCGTGAGTCTGGTCTTGTCATAAACGTTGTTGATCTGCTTTCCTGAAGGAAAGTTTGTCTGGATCAGACGCCTGTCTTTGTCGTACACATAGCTGTAACTGCCGCTCAGAGGTGTCCGGTATGAGTTCTTGAGATTGACCATGTTGTAGCCAAAGCCGTGATTGATGTCCGATGGATTGGTGATCAGAGTCATGTTGCCGTTTTGGTCGTACGTAAAGCCCACAGTTGTGCTGTCCGGCCGGTTGATCGCGGTCATTCGGCCAACAGCATCGTAGGTGTATATGGTAGTCTGATTTTCAGGATCGGTGATGGATTCAAGGAATCCCTGCGCATTATAGGCAAACGTAGTCGCTTTGGTATTGGCGCTTGTGGACGTTAACCGCCCTCTGGCATCATACCCATAACTTGTTTCATAAAGGCCCGGGATGGTCATGCTTTTGGTCAAAAGGGTATCAGGATCGTACAGCGTGGTCAGAGTCCTGCCTTCAGGGGAGGTGACGGTCTTTCGGGATTGGAAGATATCGTGTGAAAGAGTGGTTGTCTTGCCATTGTCAGATACTGTTTCAATGATCAGATCCTGGATATCGTCTGCGTTCGTATCCTGATAGGTCTTTTCTCTAAGCGTAACTTTCTCCAAGGCTGAGGGCGTGCTTTCAGTGATTTCCTTAAGATACTTGAACTTGTATTCCGAATCGATCCCATATTCAAAGATCATGTCCATTCCGCAGGACAAGGACTTGGTTGTGGTCAGGCCCTCGGATGATTGACTAAACAGGGTCTCTGCGCCGGTGGAATCGGTGATTGTTGACGTATAGGCATCGGTGGAATACGTATGGTCGAGGTAGGAAGTCAGGTTGCCTTCGCCGGTTAGTTTCTGATATAGAATATCGCCGTTTTCCTGCACAGATCGTGCGAATTGCCAGTGCCCTTCTTCACCGTCCGTTGCGTTTGTCAACCGGCCCGAAGCATCAAACTCATGTTCAAAGCCATTTGCCTCGGGCTCTATCTTGGCCGTCATCAGGCCGTCCAAAGTGTATTTAAAGCTGTAAAAGCTGTTGTCCGGGTAAGTAATGCGAGTCAGGTGGTTGTTTGAGTCTATGGTCAAACCGGTTGTGATGCCGTCAGGGGAGATAATGGCAATGGGCATACCGCTCCCGTCTCTGTCAACGGTGATCCGGTTGGCAAAGCAGTCGGTTATGGAAAGCAAATTATTGTCATCGTCATAGCTGAATTCATACAGGACTGTGCCTGTATCAAGATCAATGGTCTGCTTGTGGAGGCCGGCGCTGCTCATAATATGCCCCAGACCATTTGCTTCTGCAAAAGGGATATCTCCGGCAGTCATGGTGCTGGCAAAGGTGGAGGGGAGACCCAGTTTCCGGATACAGTGATTGTACATATCTGCGACGTATATGTTGCCTGATGCGTCTACTGCCACGCCGCACGGCCGACTCAATTTGGCCTGGACAGCAGGGCCACCGTCGCCGCTGTAATCCTGTGTTCCATCGCCTGCCACGGTTCTGATGATGCCGCTCGTATCCAGTTTCCGGATACAGTGATTCCACGCATCTGCGATGTATATGTTGCCTGATGCGTCTACTGCCACGCCGTACGGCCAATCCAGCTTGGCCCGGGCAGCAGGGCCGCCGTCGCCGCTGTAACCATGTGTTCCATCACCTGCCACGGTTGTGATGATGCCGCTCGTATCCACTTTCCGGATGCGGTAATTGTGCGAATCTGCGATGTACAGGTTGCCCGATGCGTCTACTGCCACGCCGTTCGGATGATCC
>JAIORT010000294.1 GCA_021107975.1 Bacteroidales bacterium
CACTCATATGCATTCCTATCCCTCTTATGCTAGTCAATCCACGAACAAGTTTTTTTTCACCATCAATATCCGTATTTGCAATCCTAACAATGTATCTAAAATCATCTTTTTTCTTGTCTTCTTCCTTTTTGGCTTTTTCAGCCTTATTTTTTCCTGTTTTCTTTTGCGAGTCTTTCTTTGATTGGGGCAACTCTGTTTTTTCTTTGGCTTGTTCTTTAGGTATTTTTTTGACCTGTGTCTTGGATTTTGGGTGCAAATCCTTTATTGTTTCATCTTTAGCTTCTTCAGGTGGTGCCTCAGGCATTTCTTCGTTTGGTTTAGGTGTATCGTCCAAGTTTCATACCTCTATGAATTTTTAGTATAGATTACCCCTTACTGGTGTAAGAGAGCATAATTACTCCCTATCAATATGAGAAAGTATTGCCATTAATAAGGGAAGCTATATTTAAGCGTTTAGGGGGATGTATATTGACGGCATCTGCATCTAGATGGATGATGCAGGATTTTGGTATAATTCTTTGGTTACCCAACGTGCTTGCACGCAGAATCCACTAGGGGTCTACATCTATAGAAATGTTGCCGTTGTAGATTATATCTCAGTTGGCACTATAATTTAGGGGATATGGGGATGATGAATTTGGAGGATATTAAGAGGGTGAACATATGGGAATTTTTGGAAGATGTGGATAGGGAAATAGTATTATTTTTTATAGTTAACTATAATTATTGTAGAATGGTTACATGCTAAAAATCTTTGAAAAAATAGTATTTGGAGAGCAGCATAATGGTAGAACAAGGTTATGATTCATATATCAAAAAACTTGATGAATGTCTGAAGAATTATATTCCGCCACGGGATACATGGACCCCTGTTGATGAGGCATTGTATAAGCCAAAGGATTTATATCGCATCCCCTTGAAAGAGGCAGAGGAATTACAGTTTAAATCGATTAAATTTGCATTTAATCATCACTATACGAATAATAAATTCTACCAGGGTTTCTGTAAAGAAAACAATGTATTTCCAGATGATATCAAAACGTCGGGGGATCTTGCAAAAATACCAATTATCCCTGATGGATTTTTTAAGGATTATCCTAGTGGAAAAGAGTTTGCAACATGGCTAGGAAATATTTACACAGGAGATTTACCAGAGATTGTTATAAAACATTCTGCACCAACGTATGATCAGGTGATTGATGCGTTCAATGATGCAGGACTGCTTGTTTCATACAGCAGTGGAACTAGTGGACGTCACACGTTTGTCCCACGTGATCAACGGACGTTTTTTTTATCTGAATATGCCATTGCAAAATCAGTTATCTCTATGATTTACCCATTATGGGATCACAATATGAGCGGATATTTGTTAATGCCAAATCCCAATAAAACCAATATATATGCAGGAAAAGTATGTTTAGTATATTTTGATGCCATACGGGATGTAAGTGTAGCAATTGATCGTGAAATCACTACCGAACTGATCAAATTGACGATGGGTGGAAGAAGAGGATTAAAGAGCAAAATGATCAGGTTCTTTTCAAAACGCGCATCACAAAAGATGATTGATGATATCATCAACTGGCTCGAACATCATGAAAAAACAAAAGAAAAGATAGTTTTTGTCGGTGCTCCATTTATCTTATACTCTGTGATGGAAAAACTGAAGAAACAGGGGCGAAGTTTTGATTTTGGTGGGCGAGGTGCTGTTGGTACTGGCGGTGGTTGGAAGATACATGAGAATATCCGCCTATCTGTCGCAGACTTTAGAAAAGAGGTGAAGGATGTGCTGGGCATTCCTGAAAAACATTGTCTCGATGTTTATGGCATGGTGGAAGGTAATGGATGGATGGTTCAGTGTCCTGAGGGACATTATCTGCACGTTCCCTATTCATATTACAAGCCAATAGTGCTAGATGATGAATTTGAGCAAGTAGGTTATGGTGAATCAGGTCGTTTTGCGTTTCTTGATTCTGCGGCGTTGAGCTATCCTGGATTTATCACGACAGGCGATAAAGTAAAATTACTCGAGCATTGTCCCGTTTGTGACCGCCCTGGTCCTGTGTTGGAGCCAGAAGTCAAGCGTGTAGTAGGTACAGAGATGCGAGGATGTGCAGAAGAAATGAGAACGATGATGACGGGGGACATTGGAAGGTAAAAGGTTATGACGAGTTTGCGGGAAATGAAGGAGAAAGGATATATCCCTCAAAGAACTCAGGTGAAACTGATAATGGGGGGAGTAACATCTCTAGGTAAATTACTTATAAAAAATCCTGGCGATATCAAAAAATTGCGGCAGATGGAACCTCTTAAAGAAAGGTATATACGACCGCAAATGGCATATGATCTCCCTAAATATAAGGATGGAATGAATTACTGTGATTCTGAAGAGAAGTATCTCAGACCAACTCTTTACTGTAATTGCCGGGCTC
>JAIORT010000908.1 GCA_021107975.1 Bacteroidales bacterium
CGAATGCGTTAATCTAAAGCAAAAGGAGCAGACCGAATGAAACGAATTCTCATGTATATTTTTACTGCCGCGATTGTTGCGGTCGCGATTTTTTTTGTCTTTCGAACCATGGACAGTGATAAAAACAGGGACGATATGAAAGTTGGCGAAAGGGCTGTACCGGTGGAAGTCGTGTGCGCAGCCTTTCATGAATTTCAGGATACCACCGATGCCGTGGGCACGCTCAGAGCGTGCGAAGCCAATCTTTTGAGTCCAAAGGTGGCCGGTAACGTGGATGCCGTTCTGGTGGATATCGGTGACAGGGTCGAGGCTGGCCGGGTCGTCGTTCTGCTGGACCGCACCGGCTTTGAATTGGCCGTTAACCAGGCGGATGCTGCATATCAGTCGGCTGAGGCGGCAGTAGCGCAGGCAGGATCGCAGTTTGAACAGGCGCAGAAAGAGTACCGCCGCGCTACAAGACTTCTGTCCGAAAAAGTCATCCCCCAGAGCCGCTTTGATGCTGCGGAGGCAGCTTATAATGCTGCGCGGGAGGCTATGGCTGCAATAAAGGGAAAGCACAGCCAATCCAGGGTTGCCCTTGAAACAGCCCGGGAGCATTTAAAGAACGCGCGGATTCGTTCTTCCATTACCGGGGTCGTTGTGGATAGAAGTGTCGAGGTGGGACAATCGGTGGCGCCGGGTGTCCAGGTTCTCAGGATACTTGATCAAACAACGATGAAAGTGGATGTTGAACTCCCGGAGAAAGACTTTGGGCGTATTACTTTTGATGACTCGGCAGTAGTAACGGTAGATGCCTACCAGGGACAGGATTTTCCCGGGAAAGTAACGGTGATCAATCCAATGGTTGACCCAAGGGTGCGCACTTTTCAGGTCCGGGTTGAAGTATCTAACCCATCAGGAAAGCTGGTGGACGGAATGTTTGCCAGGGTGAGGCTTTTTACCGGACGGAGAACGGCATTGGCCATTCCCCGCGATACCCTTCACAGGCTGCCGGGAAGCGGAACCTTTTATGTGTTTGTTATACAGGGGGACAAGGTCGTAAAACGAACTATTAAGACAGGAAAAGTGGGTGATCAATATGCCGAGGTGTTGGAAGGCCTGGTCGAAGGTGAAAGAATAGTCACAAGTGGTGACGGGCGGTTACGTTCGGGAATGATTGTAAAAATTTCCGATCAAACAGATGGTGATAAAAAGATTACACACAAGGAGAAACAACAGTGAAGCTACCTGAAATAGCAGTAAGACGGCCTGTAACAATAATAATGATTTTTACCGCTCTTGTCATGATTGGGGCGGTTGCGTTTTTCAAGGTTAATCTGGATCTGCTGCCGGACATCGAACCTCCGGCCGTGAGTGTGATTACCGCCTATCCTGGGGCTTCTGCTGTGGATGTGGAGTCCGAAGTCACCAAGTACCTTGAAGACCAGCTTTCCACCACACCTGATCTCGACCGTCTGGAATCAAAATCCAAGGATAACATATCCATCGTCAACTGCATATTCGACTGGGGCACGGACCTGGATGTGGCGGTCAACGATATCCGGGAAAAGATCGATCTGGCAAAGCCGGACATTGCAGACGGCGCCAAAGAGCCCTTTATTTTCAAGTTCAGCAGTTCCATGGTCCCGGTGATGGTTCTGACGGTTACAGGCAAAGAGAGCAGCCCGGATCTTTACAGAATCGTGGATAAAATGGTTGCCGATCCTATAAAGCGTATCTCCGGCGTAGGCGCAATTCTCTTTATTGGCGGTCAGGAGAGACAGATCAACGTACATTTCGAACGCGAAGCGCTGGAAGCCTACAACATCCCCATTCAACAAATCAGGAAGGTGCTTGCCGCCGAAAATCTTAACTTCCCCGCCGGTACCGTTAAAGTGGGGAAAAAAGAACTCCAGATCAGGGTGGCAGGCCGTTTCAAGAACGCCCGGGAGATCGCCGGCATTGTCATCGGAAGTAACAAAGATGCCCTCGTCCGTCTCAGGGATGTGGCCGATGTCAGTGATGCTTTCGAAGAGTCGCAGGAATGGGCATGGTCAGGCGATCTTCCAGCTATAGCAGTTATTATCCAGAAACAGTCCGGCGCCAACACCGTGAATGTCATTAACCATATTAAAGAGAAATTGAAGACATTGGAAGGGAGTCTTCCAGCGGATATCGAGGTTCATACCATCCTGGATAACTCCTACCATATCAAGAATATGATTAAAAACCTGGCCGCAGCCGCTATTGTCGGAGGCATCCTTGTTGTCACCGTCTGTTTTCTCTTTCTTCGCAGGTTTCGATCCAGCCTGATAGTCACTATGTCGATCCCTTTATCCATTATCGCTTCCTTTATAGGGCTCCATTTCATGGGATATACTTTTAACGTGATTTCTCTCATGAGCCTTGCCATCGCCATGGGTATGGTAGTGGATGATGCCATCGTGGTGCT
>JAIORT010000504.1 GCA_021107975.1 Bacteroidales bacterium
AAACTTGTAATAGTAAGAACAATTCTGTAAAATCTGATTTTATCCGGTTGCCTTTCCGCTTTTTTATCCGACTTTTCATTTGTTGATACACTTTCCTGATTATCTTCTATCGACAAAGAATCTTTTAATGATGCATATAAATTTATGTAATTGGAAGAACTATCAAATTCGTTAATGGAAGCGTAAGCCATTGTTAGTTGCTGATAATTGGCAAGAACTTCGGCACGGGCACCGATTTCTCTTGCAATTTCAAGGCTCTGATAAAAATACTCTGTTGCCCGGTTGTAATTTCCCTTTTCCATAAGGTTTTCGCCTATCAGAGTGAAGGTTTCGGCAATGCTTCTTTTATCCTCTAACTCCTCGCTTAATTTTAGTGATTGGAAATACAGGTCGATTGCACGGTCAAATTGTTTTTTCTTTTCATAAATTCTGCCAAGATATTTTAATGTTGACGAAATACCGCTTTTATCATTTAACTCATCTCGCAGGATCAGCGCCTTATTCAAATATTTGGCTGATTCTTCCAGGTTATTTAAAAGGAAGTAATTGGATCCCAGATTATGTAATCCCATAGCTTCTTCATGTTTGTTTTTATATTTTCTGCTCAAACGAATGACCTCCCGGTTGATTTTTATGGATTTTTTATAATAACCTTGAATTTCATTTATAGCAGCTATATTTATCAAACAGGATACTTTCTCTTTTTCGTTATCTAATTCATCATAGATTGATGCACTTTTTGTAAAAAATTCAAGACTTTCTTCATACCTTGCCAAATAATAATAAATACTTGCTATATTGTTATATGATGAGGCAATGCCTTCCCTGTTATTTTTTTCTATTTCAAAACTAAGTGATTTCTGAAGGTAATTTAAAGCCTGATAGTATTCTCCTTGATATTCATATATCAATCCGATGTTGTTGTTGCAATTTGCTATGCCCTCTTTAAGATCAATTAATTCAAAAGATTTTATCGCTTTATGATAGTATTCAAGGGCTTTATCGTAATTACCTTTAAATAAATGAATGTTTCCAATATTATTTAAGGCTGAACCTTTTCCTTTTAAGTACTTAGCTTCAATTGCCAGATCAAGGGCTTGCTCTGCTAAATTAGAAGCAAGTTCCCTGTCTGAATACCAATTTTCAATACATTTTTTATTCAGACTGTCAACTTTTGTTTTAATCTCTGATTCTGAATGTGTTTGAGCAACTAAAATAACGGATAGATTCAGAAGAATTATCAATAAAGTGAATAATATGTTTTTTAACTTTATTTTCATTGTCCTAATTTGTGTTTTCAACTGACAAATACGAAGCTATTTTTTGATAAAGCTCTTTATAAATCAATTTTGCGTTTTGTATTTGTCCTAATTCAGTATATTCACCTATTTCATTTTTGTAAGTTAAAATTGATTTAGCCATATAAAATTCAATGTATGGATGACGTATCATTTCTTTGATTGACGAAGTGTTAATATTTATCTTTTTAACCGAATCGGGATTAACTGTGATGTATTCTGCAATACCGAGGTATCTAATGCTGTCCATACCGTAAACTTCGAGAAGTTGCTCCTTTTTATAGTAACCTCCCAGCATTTGCCTGTATTTTATAATTCTTCTCGAAAATGAAGGTCCTATTCCTTTCAACTGTTGCAAATCCAATGTGTCGGCAGAGTTGAGTTCAATTAAAAAATGTTCTTTTTTAACTTCCGGTTCTGTTACAAATAGAACAGAATCTGTTTCAATTTTTATGTAAGGTTCAAGAATGGCGTACTCTTCATCTTTCATCCCAAATATTTTTTTCATATCCTCATTTTTATAGAACCTGCCACCTTTATCGCGATAATTGATAATTGTATTAACAAGGTTTTCTCTGAGTCCCATTTCAAGCCATTTTTCTTTTGACAATTGGTTTGGATCAAAAGGAAAAGGATTTAATTCTTTTAATGGCTCTGATTTTGTTTTGCCGATTTTGTTTTCGTCCTTAATAACGATATAAGGTTTAAGAATTTTATATTCACCCGCGCTAATACTATAAATTTTAGAGAGGTCTTCTTTTTTCCTGAATTTTCCACCCTTTTTCTCAAAATTTTTAATCACTTTAATTTGCCGGTCATTCAGTCCAAGTTCTTTCCACTTGCTAATCGGTAATCCATTCGGATCAAATGGGAATGGAGTGATTTTTTGTTCTGCGACAGATTCATCGATATTAGTAAAATCAAATCTTTGTGATAAAGAGTCCCGAATATGATCCTGCTGTTTTTCAAAAGCAGCAATTTCATTTTCAAATTCAGAAAAATCAACCTGATTCTCTTTAATAAGGTAAGGAAGAAATATGTTAATAAGAACCAGAAGCAGCAAAATAATAAGCAGAACCGTTATTCCCCGCCGTTCCGTTTTACTGAATGCAAAAAAAT
>JAIORT010000993.1 GCA_021107975.1 Bacteroidales bacterium
CAATGCAAAAGCAGCATTTTTAAATACATTATTGTTGTTGTTTAATTGGTAATAAACGAAGTTTTCAAGAGTTCCAATATCACGAACTCCTGGTGAATATTCGTCAGTTCCTTTATCTAGTTCCATTAAAATATCATGAATTTTTATAATTTTTTCAGTAGTTAACTCAATCATAATTGTACAGCTATTGTCATCATAATCTATACAGTTTTTCATAGATTATTTGTAAATATCAACGTGCCCCAGGTCGCCCTGGTAGCCAGCAGCTCTTAACCTGAAGAATGTTTCACTCCCGTCGCGGAGGGAAAACAGGGCACGAAGTGCCCCCCATAAACCCAGAACGTTTGATTGAATTACTACCTACCCGGCCTGTTTAATCACGCCAATAGGCAAAGGCAGGGAATGAGGATTTTGTGCATTCTGTAAAAGGTGGCCATCTGCCTACATATACTCTCTTCCACCCTGCCCCTTCACATGTATGGTTGATGTCCCGACCCCTGTCCTTTTCACATCTATCCTCACAGGTATGCGCCGGGTAAGCTGGTCGATATGGCTGATCACACCAATGGTCCTGCCAGATAACCGCAGGCTTTCCAGTGCGTTTAAGGCGGCATCCAGGGTCTCGCTGTCCAGTGTGCCAAAGCCCTCGTCCAAAAACAGGGATTCCAGCCTTTTGCGCCCGCTGCTCAGTTTTGACAGGCCAGTGCCAGAGACAGGCTAACCAGGAATGATTCGCCGCCGGACAGGGTCTCGACCGGGCGTTGTTCGCCTGCATTCCAGAGGTTTATTACCACCATATCCTTCAGGTCAACAGCCCTCAATGCATATCTGGCAGGCTGTCCCAAAACATCCATGGATTAATAAATTTACATATTTGCACATAATATTTCACACAAATTTTGATTTTTAACATTCCACTGCATTTCATCTTGAATGATTCATCAAGATCAATCAACTTTATTTATTCTACCCTACTATATTATCGATATCAATCGAAGCCTTTAAGTACTTTTATTGTATATATTACATAAAAAGTATACTTTTCATAAAGATATAATTGGGGTATAGCCATGTTCAAAAAATATGACCAAAATCAGCAGTTTCTGTTACCTATAACTTGAGTTTCAAACATATGCGAAAAATCGATAGCAGAAAACCCGATACTCATAGTCCCCACCAAAACATTAATCCCCTTTATTAATCCCCTTTATTAATCCCCTTGCTACCGATCTCGCCATCCAGTAATATATCTCCCAAGATTTAGATGGGAGAATAGCCTAACTTGTGTCGAATCCATCTCCTCAATCAGCAACCGTTAGGCCTTCGATCTTTTTCTTATTGGTGTGCTTGTTTACGGTCTCTATGAAGTTCAGTTCGTCAGATACAGCGAGGGGCGTAGCGGTCTTTCTATACTGGGACGATTTCAGTCTGATGTGCGGCAGATCCTTCTATTGTTTCATACACTTCTGTATCTTTTCTGCCGTTCCGAGATAATCCTGCCATGTTCGCCTCCGGAAGACCATATATTACTAATAGGGGACTAACTGCTGAAATGATCGACGCGGGCGTTCACTATCGAAAAATTTCGGGAAATAGGGGTTATTTCAGTTATCTTTGAAAGTCAAGACATTGATTCGTTTGTGGAATTGTTCAACCAGAACCCAAAATTGGGAATTGAATTAGGCAATCAATATCAGGAGCAGTTAACAGTCTGTTATGTATAGGTGTTGGTTTAGGCAAATTAGATGTATTGCCGATTATTACAGGGATTTTAGTGACAATAACTGGTTGGTATGCCTACACAAATGCACCTGACATCTTCCGAAAAGTATTCAATACAAAAAAACCATTATTGAAATGTAAATGAATCCACCAAAATAAAATCTTACAATAGTTTACTTATTTGTAATCTTTGTTAACTGTTGATATTAGGGGATTTGGAAGCATACAATTTATAAATTTATGTTTATAATAAACCGTCCAATAATTAATTAAGGTGAAAATATGCCAGGTGATGAACAGTCACAATTTGGGGATAATGTCAAGATCATTACTAAACCACTATCACTTGAGAATCCGGTTATAGTAGAAGGTTTTCCAGGTATCGGACTTGTAGGGAATATTGCAAGCCAGCATTTAATAGACGAACTGGATATGGAATATATTGGAAGTATGGAATCAAAATACTTCCCGCCCATAGCGGTTTTATTTAATGGCATCATAAATATGCCTGTACGGATATATGAGAGTAAAGAGTATAATATTATTACTGTCATTTCTGATATCCCGATACATCCCACTATATCCTATGAGGTAAGTAAAGTGCTCATGGACTGGGCACAATCGATAAATGTAAAGGAAATTGTTTCCATTGCCGGGATAGCCACTATGAGTAGTGAGGAAAAGGT
>JAIORT010000558.1 GCA_021107975.1 Bacteroidales bacterium
CACACCTGCCTGACGGCAAAGGCAGGGATTACATTGATTTTTATAGATTAATTTATTCGTCAGATCACTTCGCACTGACATACGCTCCAGCAGCAGTTAAACTAATATTCCTTCCTTCAGACTCTTCCAAGTTTGGCTATCGCTAAGGCTTGCCCCTATAAACTCTGGAAGGTCTTTTTGCATGGCATACTCACTGGCAGTGGTCAGACGAATACGAAAAAGGGCTCCGGATATTTCGGAACCCTTTTTCATTTGGATAATATTTGCAAAGATGTAAAGTGCCTTTCCTTAATTACAAATTTGAGTTAACAATGATTTGCAAAGATTATAAAACTGTCTTTCTCCTTTCTTATAATTAACTTTATTTTATAATGAACCTACTAATCCTTCAAACACCGTACGCTGTAACCGCACTCTTTAATACCACTAAATCGGTTAACCGTGTCGAACATGTAATATATTGTACGGGACCAGGAATCCGTACCATCAAACTGTGATGAAGACCATAAGTAGCTACTTTCTCCAAGCGTGCCGAATGAAGTAATTGTAGAGTGCCGGCCACCAGGCAATAAAGTAAAGCCATATAGGTCAGTTCCATTTCCACCACTCCAACCACTTGTTGATTTAAGATTTGATCCCGCATCAGTACCTCTTGATCCTGTACCATCCCATTCAGGATCAGGATAACCATAATAGCTATCAACTTCTCCCTCTAATTGTTTTAATTCTTCATCAGTGGGTATGTGCCAATCAGATGGACAAATGCCTTGTGTGCCTGGAGTTGTGGTATATTCCATTATTTCGTTCCATTGGTATAAACCGCCATAAGTGTCGCAATTGCTTGTATTGTTGTTGTAGCAGTATTTTTCAATTGTGCTATTGTCAGTTTGTTCGTTGCTGCCGTTTATCATTGTCCCGATGTTAAGGTTTTCTACCATCCAGCATTGCGTACCTATTTGTACGGTTGAGTAGGTTTGTCCATCGCGGTAATCTATAAAATTGTCGCCACACGTAAAAGAGATCGGCACCTGGCAACTTTCACCGATATTTGGATACCAATAGTCATTTTTATCAGGATTATTAACCTGACTATCCATATTAAAATCAGCAGAAACATAAGCTTGTGACCCCGCCTGGTTTTCCCACAAAGTTTTGTCTGATGTGCCAATATACCCGTCAGCATTGGCATCACCAGTCATCATACCGTAAACACCATTTCCTAAATCAATTAATGCATCAGTACCACCATAAGCTTGTGATGCAGATTCGGAGAAATCATAATAAGCAGGGGTGTTACCACCGGAAATGGGAACAGCCGACATTACACCGAGGTGGTTCCTGTGCCAAATTACCAAATAGATATTGTCTTCGAAATCAATATCACATTTTAGCTCTGGTTTTAAAGTACCTGGGTCAATAACTCTTCCGTCATTTTGTAACATCAGTGCCCGGCGGAAAACTATTGAATCGGAAGTTGCATCTTCAGGCCCACCTGCTGTTTCACGAAATTCAACCAAAATCCAGTCAACAATATCAGGTGGAATCAATGTCAGGGTTTCATCACCGGAATAATTCCAGGGGGCAACATTAAAGGGTTGCCCTATTGGTATCAATTGTTGTGCTGTAAGGTCAGTATTCATATTTGTTAAATTATATGGACCTTGAAGCTGTACCACCGGATCGATAATTATCCCGCTCCTTATGCTGATTGTCCTTGAAGTAGAAGCGGCACCATAGCAGATAAACTCTCCAATATAGTCGTTGGAAACCGGTACTTGCCATACTAATGAATTTGAAGTTTCGCCTGAAAAATCACTTGAATTAAGAATGACATCATTCCACTTCCATTGGTATGGCGGGTCATTTATCATGGCATTAAAACGGAATTGACCTGTCATTTCTTTTCCGCCAATTAAATAGATAAGTTGGTCATCAACGCCATTAAGGATTGTATTGTAATTTGTCCAAACCCCGTTATTTGTAATATCGCCTGAAATATTCAGGGATAACCTATAAGAGGAGCTATAATTAGTAATGGTGTCGTTGTTGGTAATATTACCGGTAATAGTTGCAGTTGATTGAACACCTGAATAACTCCACAGAAACGCATTGTTTATAATTTCCCCGATAAACTCAATTCCGCTCCCATTTAACTGAACCATACCTTCAAGTGTAATGTCTGTTATGGTAAAGTTTGATCCGATGTATGCCCCGTTAGCCATATATAAAGCCCCAAAGTTTGATTGAACATATCCGTCTTCAATTCTTCCACCTGTTAGGCTTATGACTGAACCTTTTGTTGCCGGCATAATCAGCGAATCCCCGTTCAGGTCAATATTAGTGCCTGCAAAAGTGAGATCAGAAAGGGAGGTTATAATTCCCGCGGAAGCTGCTACTGTAAA
>JAIORT010000789.1 GCA_021107975.1 Bacteroidales bacterium
TTGTTTCATTTTGTGAAAAGCCGTTGAAAGAAAAACAAAAAATTGCAGAAAGAACCACAATAAAATATAAAGTTTTTCTTTTCGGGTGTAAAGTAATTTTTTTCATAATAGACCTCCGTTTTTGTTTAAATTAATTTATTTATTTATTGCTATTTTGGTCAGTTGAATATCAGGTTGTAATAAATGTTTATACATCCGGTTTATTCAATTCAGCTAAAATAGTATAAAGAATTTTCATATGCAAGTTTTTATATAAAATATTTTTTTTGTTCGAGAAAGGCTTTAGCAGAAATAGACCTGTTTTCTGAAATCACTTTTACGATACAATAACTAATAACCTTTAAGCGGCTTTTTGCAGGATAAACAAAAGACCCCGCTGCACAGCGGGGTCTTTCTATTTGGAAATTATTTGCGAAGAAATTATCATATACTCATCCGATGACTTCAAGTCATCGGATGAATGATATGATGAGTAGTAGTTAATCCGGCACGTGTCCATTCCTGCCGTTGTTAAATATCCAGAGTGTATTTTTGTCATGATTATCAGCCTGTCCGTTCATATTAAAGTCTCCGAACTGATAACCTGATTTTCCGGCATCGTTGCCCCACACATTGTTCTTATCTGCAATATTAACTTGATTATCACCATTTCCATCTCCTGAAACCAAACCCCAGATACCTGATGATAATTCTTTTTGAGCATCGTCACCACCGTAAACTCTACTGCCACCGGCAGCAAAATTATATGTCAGCCCGCAATAAGAACTGGTATCAACGGGATAAGCAGTAATAACATTAAGATGGTTGCGATGATAAATAACAACATACAGGTTGTTCTCGATCACCTCCGAAAACTCCGGTGGGGTCGAACCGTCTATGTCAACAATTTTACCATTGTTCAGTAAAAATACAGCTTTGGTTTCCTTAATTGTTGCAGGAGTTGCATTGGCAACATCTGTTGCATCGCGTGCCTGTATCAGCAACCAATCAACAATATTCTCATTCGGAATAGAATCAACAGATTCGGTTCCGGTATAATACCAATCTGCTGATGGATTTGCGTTGTAGGGTTGTTCAAGCGGCAATTGTCCGTTATCATTTAAAACCGTAGTCATTTCACCCTGCACCGAATCATAAACAGCTTCGAGATTAAGTTGAAAACCTTTCACGCAAAACGGTTCTAAAAATGCAAGGCTCCATTTGTTGTCGCTGTCTTTTACCCTAAGAAACAGGAAGTGCATTCCAACATCCGTATTTGAAACATCCACTACAATATCTTCATCGATTAATGGATTCGGTGTAAAAGATATTTGAGTACCGTTGCCAAATCCGGGATCAGTATCAATAAAATATTCAACAGATACAATATCCGGTAAAGGAGCAGGATTTGGGAGTGCAATTTTAAATACATCCCTAACATCCGTCAAGCTCCACTCGTTATTACTGTCCTTAATCCTGAAAAACAGTTTATGTACCCCCAATGATAATGAAGTAATATCGATAACATAACTTTCATCAATATCAAGTCCGGCGGTAACAGGCAAAGAAGTCCCGTTTCCAAATCCGGGGTCGGTATCAAAGAAATATTCCAGCGCCACAACGTCTTTTGTGGGAGGTGGCGAATCAGGTAAGCTGATTTTAAAAATATCGCGCTTATCTGTTAAACCCCAAATATTGTCACTATCCTTCACACGAAAGAATATAGTATGAAACCCAAGCGAAAGTGAAGTAATATCAATTACATAATCTTCATCAATATCAATTCCTGAAGTAACGGGTAATGAAGTCCCGTTTCCAAATCCCGGGTCGGTGTCGAAGAAATATTCAAAAGCCACAACATCCTTTGTTGGCGGAGGTGCATCGGGCTGACGTATTTTGAAGATATCACGCTTATCAGTAAGACTCCAAATATTATCACTGTCCTTGACACGAAAGAATATAGTATGAAACCCAAGTGAAAGGGAGTTTATATCAATTACATAATCCTCATCAATATCAAGCCCGCTTGTAACAGGTAAAGAGGTTCCATTTCCAAATCCCGGGTCGGTGTCGAAGAAATATTCAAAAGCCACAACGTCCTTTGTCGGAGGAGGTGAATCGGGTTGTCTCATTTTAAAGATATCCCGCTTATCGGTAAAACTCCAAATATTATCACTGTCCTGTACACGAAAAAATATTTCGTGAAACCCAAGGGAAAGCGAAGTGATGTCTATTACATAATCTTCATCAATATCCAATCCTGAAGTAACTAATAAAGAAGTTCCGTTTCCAAAACCGGGGTCGGTATCAAAGAAATATTCAAATGCCACAATATCCTTTGTTAGAGGTGGCGGATCGGGCTGCCTCATTTTGAATATGTCGCGCATATCAGTGAGGCTCCAGTGTCCAAGCGTGTC
>JAIORT010000864.1 GCA_021107975.1 Bacteroidales bacterium
GATGTCATCAATAATTCCATCATAGAATTTTACATTTCCGTTTTTATCTTTGACAGCAACAGCAGAAACAGAGCCAAACAAAGTTGAACCATCCTTCTTTATTAAGTTTAGCTCATAATCCTTTACAAACCCATTTTCCAACATTTGCCGGTTAAATTTTTTTCTTTCTTCAGGGTTTTGGTATAAATCAGAAGCATTTAATTTAAAAATTTCTTTTTTGTATTTATATCCGAATATCCTTATCAACGCCGGATTTATTTCAATAAACTTACCTTTTGACCCAACAGTATTTCGGAAAACTCCGACATTCACATTTTCTGTTAAAGTTCTGTATTTTTTTTCGCTTTCCCAGAGTTCTGAAGTTCGTTCTTTCACCATCTCCTTAAGATGCTCGCGGTGTTTTGTCAGTTCTTGCACTGCCTGCTTGCGCTCGGTGATGTCTCTTACTGTTGCCTGTAATAATTTTTTACCTTTCAATTCAATCCTGGTCAACAAGACAGTTGCCGGAAACTCCTCCCCGTTTGATCTTTTATGCGTCCACTCAAAGAAAAAAGAACCGGTTTTCATTGCCATTTTTATCATCTTCAATGCCTTTTCATTAGATAGCTGTCCATCCGGTTGATATTCCGGGGATATTTCCCCGGGACCTTTTGAAGCAAATTCTTTTTCATCCCTTGCCTTGAACATTTCAACAGTGGCACGATTTCCGGCAATAAACTCCCAGTTTGGGGGCGCAAGCATCATAATCGCATCTCTTGAAGATTCAAATAAAGTTCGGTATTTTTTCTCACTTTCTTTCAGAGATTCCTCTGCTTTCTTGCGTTCGCTGCATGCTTCAACTTCGTTTAATGCCCGTTTAACAACAGGGTTTAATCGTGAAAGCTGTTTTTTATGAACATAATCAGTTGCTCCTGCTTTAATACATTCAACGGCAAGGTCTCCACTCATCATGTCTGAAACTATAATTAACGGAATTTCCGGTGTGAGTTCCTGATGTATTTTTATTGCATCCATGCCGTTAAAGGAAGGCAGGTTATAGTCTGATAAAATAATATCAGGGTTTTCTGCAAGAGCTTTTTTAAATGCTTTTTCCGTTTCAACTCTTTTCCATTCCAAAACAAAACCTTCTTTTTCAAGCTCCCTAACTATTAATTCAGCATGGTCAGGATTGTCTTCCAGGATTAGCAGGTTTAATTTTTGTGTATTCATTTTTTTATTAGTTTCGTGTTTCATGTTTCGTGTTTCATGTTTCGTGTTTCATGTTTCCCCCGAATACCGATAAATATCGGTATCGGGGTCAGGTTTCAAGTTTCAGGTTTAAATTTAATAACTGTTGCAGCGCCATTATCGTTAAAGATTTGCATATCACCTTTCAAACTTTGTGTTACAATGCCTTTTATTAATTCAAATCCAATTCCGATATCGCTAAAATCCCCATCTGTTAAACTTTGTGGGTAACCCTGTCCATTATCTCTATAAGTAATGATTATATTTTTTTTATTTTTTTTAATATCAACATTAAGATTGATTTTATTATTTGAATTCTGTCCATATTTCATTGAATTAGTTATTAATTCATTCATAACCAAAGTTAAACTATGTGCTTGATTGCTGCTGATTTGAATTGAAGAAGGAGAAACATAGATATCGATCATATTGGAATTGGGAAGACCAATAAGTGAAGCATTAATAATATTATCGCAAAGTTTATTCAGGTTCAACGGGCGCCAGTTACTTTCGGAAAGCATGCTATGAACTGTGGAAAGCCCATTAATTCGTATTATAAGTTCGTTTATAAAAGTTAAAATTTCTTTATTTTTAGTTTTGGCTTCTTTTAAATAAAGGAAACCTATAATTGCAGCAAGGTTATTTTTAACACGATGATTGACTTCTTTGAGTAAAACTTTCTGCTCTTTAACATATTTTTGCAGTTTCTTCTCTGCCTGTTTGCGTTTCCTGAGTTCTTCCGCTTCCTTAATCGCACGTTTAATAACAGTACCCAGACGGGAGATCTTATCTTTAAGCACATAATCTGTTGCCCCTGCTTTTACACATTCAACAGCAATATCTTCGCCTATTGTGCCTGACATAATTATAAGCGGAATATCCGGCGCTGTTTGCTGTTGCAATTTTATGGCAGCCATGCCGTTAAAGGAAGGCAGGTTGTAATCAGATAAAATAATATCTGGTTTTTCAGCAAGCGCTTTTTTAAATGCTTTTTCCGTTTCAACTCTTTTCCATTCTAAAACAAAACCTTCTTTTTTAAGTTCTTTGATTATTAATTCAGCATCGTCAGGATTGTCTTCCAGGATTAGCAGGTTTAATTTTTGTTTATTCATTTTTTTATTAGTTTCGGGTTTCATGTTTCATGTTTCGGGTTTC
>JAIORT010000166.1 GCA_021107975.1 Bacteroidales bacterium
GTAATTTATTATTTTGACTTTATGAGATTTAAGGAGATGCCTGATAAATATGGACTATTTTTTTAGTATAGAAGAATTTTTCATCAAAATAATTATTCAGTAGATAAATTGAAAAAGCAGGTTTCAATTGTTCTAATTCTTCTGAAAAATCACCCCCTTTTAAATAAAGTATTCCATTAGGGATATTATTTTTGTTTGTTTTGGAAATAAGATTTGAAACTAATTCATAAAAATCGGGAAGTGGAGTAACCGCCCGGCTGACAATAAAATCGTATTTCCCGGTTAATTGCTCTGCCCTGGCTTGCTCATAAGTTACATTTTCCAAACCAAGATCCTCAACGATTGCTTGCACAACCTTTATTTTTTTACCTGTTGAATCAACCAAATGGAATTGTGTGTCAGGAAACATTATGGCTAACGGAATTCCTGGAAATCCACCACCTGTTCCCACATCCAGAATATGTGTATTGCTTTTGAACCGAACAATTTTCGCGATTGCCAACGAATGTAATATATGTCGTTCATAAAGGTGTGATATATCCTTGCGGGAAATAACATTGATTTTTAAATTCCATTCATTATACAGGGGCTGAAGCCGGATGAAAAGGTATTTCTGCCTGTTAGTTAATTGAGGAAAATATTTTCGGACTATCTCCATCCCATTCTGAAAAATAAAAACTAATCAGTGTCTGTCCACAAAGTCTATAATTGAAATGTTTTTGACACTAATCCCGAAAGCTTTCGGGACTAATTTTCACTAATTTAATTCGTGTAAATTGGTGAAATTCGTGTCTTTTTATAAGTTTATGGACAGATATTAATTAATACAAGTACTAATTAAGATTTTCAGGCAAAGATAAAGGTAAAAATAAAAGGAAAAGAATATAATCTAATCAGGATAAACCATGGAGATAAATATTTAAAATTCCGCTTCGTTGCTGAGGTCTTCGTCAAAGGTTTCGACCGCCGGAGAAAGCTATGAAGCGTAAGTAACAGAAACTAATTTACGGAAATTTTTTTCCATTTAGGGATGGTAAAACTAAAAACACTGCCATAATCTTTTTTACTTTCCACTATAATTTGCCCACCATTTTTTTCAACGAAATCTTTACATAATATTAATCCTAAACCTGTACCAATCTCTTTTGCAGTACCCTTAGTTGAATGATGAATATCAGAACGGAACAGCTTTTCAATATCTTCATCAGAAATCCCTATTCCATTATCTCTAATCATTACTTTAATAAATTCACCCTGCTTTTTTGCTGAAATTAAAATTTCTCCATCTTTTTTTGTGAATTTAATTGCATTATAAATCAAATTTCGCAGGACAGTGGTAATCATGTATTCATCTGCAAATATTGCAGTGCTTTCAGTAACATCGGAACTAATTTTTATGTTTTTACTAAAAGCAGTGCTTCTTAACAGTGTAATATTTCCTCTTATAATGTTAGAAAGGCTTATTCTTACAGGATTATAATGAATGTCATTATTATTCAATCTTGTCCAGAAAAGGAAATCATCGAGTAACTCATGAATTGAGTTAGTTGACTCCCTGACACTTAGCAGTAATTCTTTTGAAGTTTTTTTATCAAGTAATTCCGATTCATTTGTCAGGAAATCCAGAAGTACTTTTATATTGCCAATAGGTCCCTTTAAGTCATGAGCAAGTATAGCATATAACTTATCCCTGGAAATAGTAGTTGACTTTTCCTGTTTTTCGTTTTTCTTTCCTAAAATAGTCTCACGGGCTTGTTCTAAGATTTGCCCGCTATTTATTTTATTTTCCATTTCGCATGTAAGCAATACCATACGAATATAATCAATTAATCTCCCACGCGCAAAGTCAAAATCAGATTCGGATTCTTCATACTGATTATCTTCCGATACTTCAATAGCAGGCGATGATTTGATCAATTCATCCCCGAAAATAACCTGGCAATTCTCACTATTATATTCTTTTTTTACAAAATTGATAAATTTGTTTCCCGAACCGTTTAGATGCTCTAATTTATCAATAACCATTAAAATAATATCAGGATTTGATTTACAAATCAATTTGGCTTCCTCACAGGAATATGCCTTTAAAATATTCAATTTTTTTCCATTGAAAGAAAAATGTTTTAATGTATTCAATATAGTTTTTTGAATGCATTCGTTGCCACTTACATTAAGGATTTTAAATCCATGATCGTTTATGGACGTTGTTAAGTCGGGATGATTGCTTTTATCGATATTAATTTTTTTTGTTTTCAAAGTATTTATATTCACAGTTTTCAATTATAAGATTAATAGGACGATTTTTTTTACGCAAACATTGTACCCAAGTTCGTAAGTTAATGACACACAGGAAGAAATTCAAAACAGAAAGAAAATAA
>JAIORT010000322.1 GCA_021107975.1 Bacteroidales bacterium
GAGCTATTGAGCTATGGAGAATTTAATAACTATAATTTCAGTTATTACCTTGAAATTATAAATCTTTTATAAACGGAAAACAGACTTCCCTGAATCGTAGTAATTTTGCAGATATATACTCCTGCTGACAAAAAACTTACCGGAATCTCCAATATATTTTCAGTATTAAATTTTTTGTAATAAACACTATTTCCAAATATATCGAATATCTCCAACTCTTTATCACACCTTAATTGATTGGATGTTAATTTTAAATAAATCCATTCATTAGCCGGATTTGGATAGAGCATAAATTCCATTTCCGGTTGTTGTAAGTCGGGAATCCCAATCACCTGTGGCGATTCTGTTCCGGTGTAATAATGCAAACCGCCGGAGTAATTACCAACTATAAGGTCAAAAAAACCATCCTGGTTCATATCTCTTATTGCAGCTGCTGTTCTCATGCCTTTCTCAATTTCGAAAGGTTCATCATCAATTAAAATATACAATGAATCACTCTCAGTGAATGCACCTGAAAGATTGCCTTCAATATCTTTATAATAAAATATTTTTCCCCTTTCAGAGCCAACCAGCAGTTTGAATTTATCCTGGTTATCCTTAAAAAAGCAAGGCGTACTATATCCGGTATAAGATATGAGGCTATCGGTTACATTTATTTTTCCAAGGTAGTCAGTTATAAAAGTAAAAACCGGATTTGAGACAGAACCTGTGTTTTCGTAATAATTAAGAATTCCTGTCTGTTCTCCAATGGTCAGGTCGAGCAAGCCGTCCGAATTCAGATCAACAAGCTGTGGTGTGCTGTATGAACCAACATTTATTCCCTGGTAATTTTGCACAGGTTCAGCGAAATCCATCGGTTGTGCTTGTCCTGCGATATTTTCAAAATACATTAAAGTTCCTTCTTTATGCCCGATTATCATATCAGCGTCATTATCTCCGTCAATATCACCAAAAGTGGGATAAATACCCGTAAGATGATACGAATGAAGTGATGCGAAGTCATGCGTAATCCTATTGAATTTGGGATCAGTTAATGTTCCGGTATTTTTAAAAAGTGCAATATTAGACCAGTAAACCGAATGCAAAAACATTCCTGTTGTGTAATAAGAATAGATGTAATAACCAAAATTGGAAATAAACAAATCGGTCAAGCCGTCATTATCATAATCGAACAAAACAGGGTATGCACCCGAACCCACGTCTATCATATCATCCTGAAGGAAATTATCTTTTTCGAAATTAAAAACAGGGTGTTGATTTGTTCCGGTGTTCATATAGAGCCAGACACTCTTATGATTTGCGGATGTAATAGGGTTGGGGTCAAATGGTGAGACGATCATGTCATTTATCCCGTTGTTGTTAACATCAAAATACGAAGCCGCAGGCATTGAAAATAAAATAATAGGCTTGTCATACGAAGGGAAAGCCGTATCCTGGCTTATCATATATGCTGAGTCAGGTGTCCCGCCATTGATCAATTCAATTAAATTGGGATAATCCACATCGCCAAGCACAAGGTCTTTATCTTCATCACCATCTAAGTCAATTGTCAGGAATGTTGAGCCTGTATGCCTGTTACCTTTTTTATTATCATCAGGATTGAAATTATAAAATTCACGGTTGCAATCTTTACCACCAATACAGGTATCGAGATAAATAATGTTAGATTCATCATTTTCGGCAAAATACCCCCAGCAGCTTGTAGTTTCAATAAAATCGAGTGAATCGGGAATACCATATTTTTCCATTGATTGATTCTGGTGATATTCCACAAATGAACCTAAACCCCAGAATGTCAGAATATCCAAATCGCCGTCATTATCAACATCAACAATACCGGGATAATCGGCATAAGTAACCAGGATATTTACATAACCGCCTCCCTGAAATGAAGTCAGATAGGGTGAAACTTCAATCTCAAATTTAAGTTCTTTAGTTGACACATTCTTAAATACTCTGATCCCTGCCCAACCGGGCGAATAAGTAAAAATATCTTCTTTCCCGTCCATATTGTAATCGGCAAGGATAGCCCAGTCAAATAATTCCGGAAAATTTTCCTGGTACTCCGGGGCATAAGAATAATCAATGGCTCCGGGTGTGCCGTTATTCAGAAATGTCATTATACGATCACCGTTACGGTCGAATACAAACAAATCCTTTATACCATCGAGGTTCAGGTCTATTTCGCTAAACTGGCAGGAATTCATTCCACCTGCCCAAGGGAATTTGTAAATCTTTTTCTGCTCATCCGTTACTCGTATTTCCTTTTTATCATCACCTGTATTCCGGAAATAGAGTTGGGCATAACAGAGATTTATAGAAATAATAGAAATCAACAGAAAGTTAATAACAGAGATTATATTTTTTTTCATA
>JAIORT010000693.1 GCA_021107975.1 Bacteroidales bacterium
GAAACACACCCAATTTAGCATCGCTAATCGGCGGCGAAACATAATGCCATTTCATTTCAGTTAAATATAGCTCGACTGTTGTAGTTCCTGTAACATTGAGTGTTCCATTATCAATATATGAAGCCATACTAACTGCATCTGCTTCGAATAAAGCATTACCTGTAACATTCATTGTATTCCCTGTTGCATTAGTAAACCATGCTCCTGACCTTACTGTCAGATCATTATTAATGTTTACAAAACAATTAGTGATTACTGTGGCATTTGCTTTATTTATATCAAGATTCCAGAAAGATAAATTACCAGTACTGCTGTTTATTGTTGCAGTATTTGAACCATTAAATTCAACAGTTCCGGTACCAGGGGTAAATGTGCCATTATTATTTGTCCAATTACCATCTACATATATTTTCTCTGTGCTTGAACAAGTCAGGCTTCTGCCCGCTGAAATGGTTAAATCTCCTGTTACTTTCATTTCAGCGCCGCTGTTTAGTGTCAGATCGTTTGATTGTAATCCTAACGTAAAATCACCGGTATAAACAGGATAGAAAGGCGGAAGTGGTGACCCCTGTATTATTATATTATCGCTTCGATATGGAGCACTTAGATCGTTCCAGTTATTAGCATCATTCCAGTTATTTGAAGCAATTCCTGTCCATGTATCAGGAACAGGTGGTAATCCAAATTGAAAAGAAGCTATCCTGGTTCTCCATGCAAAACTTCCTCCCGGATTAACATATTCCTGTGTGTACCAAAATGTATAATCATCAACCGGATCAATTGACATCGCACTATAGTCTCCCCAACGGTACGTACCACTTTGATAACCACTCCCAGTAATGATTGTAGTTTCCGCTTGTGTCATTTGCCCCGGTGTGTCAGTAGATAGTCTGCCCGTATATCGTATAGAAGGCGACAATGAACTGCTGGAAATTGAATATCCCAGGGCAATATCCCCATTCCGGTTCATAGCAACACTCGCCATCCATCTGCTATGTGCGTCAGCGGGAGCATAAGTTCCCTGTTGATACATTGACCAACCCCCACCGGAATTTCTTAATTCATACCATCGTACTCCTGCACGATCTGAACCAACATCAACCGTATGATTCGTTACAAGGGTTTGATATGATCCGAAGTTCCTGTATTGAAGCCTGTACATAAGCCTGTCTTCGATAGGATCAAGCCTTTGGGCTGTCCCGGGTTGGATGATGTCCGTACTGAAGTTGTTATTAATCGTAGCCACAGTTACATCATACGGACCAGTAAAGGTAGAATTTCCCGTATTAACCCAATCTACTGTTAGTTGATAAATTCTCAGACGATCTGTTATACTCCAATAATTAACATAGGCAAAATAATTAGGTGTATTCGGAGGAGGTTGAGGACCATCAAGATCGCATGGTAAAAAACTCCACGGATCTTGTGAGGCACTGAAATTAAAAAATACCATTTGTGCAGTATTCCCATCCAACATCTGTGATTTTTCAAAAACAACTGCACCTGCTCCAGCCCAGCTTAATGATCCTGACGAAAATTGATTGATTGACATATAATAACCATCGGGCCAAACGCCAAATTTTGGATAATCAGGCATATCTGTAAATTGGTAGGCATATAAATGATATGAACCCAAAGGGTCACCTGAGGCTGAAATAGCTATCAATTCGTAAAATGGTCCGCTTGGATAATTTGGTAATGAAAACTGAGACAACAACCATCTGTCAGTCAATTCATCATAAAGAGCAATAGGGTCTCCATGATTCGTTCCACTCCAGGGACCTGGTAAATTATTCCAAATTGTGCTCAAGCTTGCCGGCGAGGTTAAAGCAGTTCCTGATTTATCAAATATCTGAAATGATAAATTAACAATTTGAATATAATGATTTGGACCAACATCTCCGTCAGTATCAGGTGGAGCAACCGAACTTATATTTGAGATACCTTCAAAATTCTGAATGATTGCTTTCGGGTCGGGAGCTGAATTATTATATTTTGTTTGTAAAACAGGATCGTTCCCATCTTTTTGAGGTTTTTGTCCGTTTTTGTTTCGTTGAGGAGGAGAATAATCATGATTAGGGACAATCCCGTTTTTCCAGTTGGTTTTACCTGTTGCCGGTACAAATTCCATATCTCTTAACGGAATTGTTGTAGTAAATGCCTCCGGTTGTAATACCTTTTCAGGCTTAAGAACAATTCGCTGACCTGTTAATAAATTAGTAAATGATAGTCCTAAAAAGACTAATACGATAAATTGTAATAAACTCCTCATAATGATTTTATTTTTAATTTAACAACCTGATAATTCTTTCGCTTATGGAAAGCGATATTCTTATAGAAAAGAATTCTACAAATATATACAATATATTAAA
>JAIORT010000733.1 GCA_021107975.1 Bacteroidales bacterium
AACAATTAACAAATAACCTATAACAAATAACTTTTAACGTATAACAAATAACAATTTAATTATCACAATGCCTGCAAGCTCATATCCAGGCTTTTGACATGATGCGTCAAAGCGCCTACTGAAATATAATCAACACCTGTTTCGGCATATTGCCTTATGGTTTCGAGCGTGATACCTCCCGAAGCTTCGGTTTCATACTTTCCATTAATAATTTCTACAGCTTTTTTAAGTTTGGCAGGGGTAAAATTATCAAGCATAATCCGGTTGATGCCTCCACATTCCAATACCTGATTCAATTCGTCGAAATCGCGCACTTCTATTTCTATTTTTAGATTTTTTCCTTTTTCAGCAAGATACCTGTGCGTTGAATCAATAGCCTGTTTTATTCCTCCGGCAAAATCAATGTGATTGTCTTTTATCATAATCATATCATAAAGTCCCATCCTGTGATTTTCACCTCCGCCGGTTCTGACTGCATGTTTTTCAAGCTCCCTGAGTAGGGGAGTGGTTTTGCGTGTGTCAAGCACCTTTGTATTTAATCCTTTAAGTTGAGTAACGAGTTTATGAGTAAATGTGGCAATACCACTCAATCGCTGCATAAAATTCAGCGCCAGGCGTTCTGCTGAAAGAATGGAAACAGACTTTCCTTCAACCGTAAATGCAATGTCTCCTTTTTTTACTTTCGAACCGTCAGTAATAAGTTTTCTGAAATGAATGTTTTTATCAACCTTTCTGAAGACACGTTCTGCAACATCAATCCCTGCAAGAATGCCATCCTCCTTTAAAACAAGTTGCGCCTTGCCTTTTGTTTTGTCAGGAATGGTTGCCAGCGAAGTAAAATCGCCGCCACCTATGTCTTCCTGCAGTGCTTTGTCTATTATTTCATCAATGTTCATTTATTTTAGTCATTCTCAAACTGTAACTGATGTATAAGTAATTTGTCGTTTTGGGGTTTAAAAAGAATATAAACCCTGTATTCTTTTCCGGTTGTTTTATATGTCCCGATAATATATTTTGAACCGTCATCGGAAGAACCCTGGTGATTAAGGGTAAATGATTTTAGCGGAGATTTTTTGAAGAAGTCCCTGATTATTATTTCAGCTTGTGTTTTGCTGTAGCTTCCGTCAATATCCTCCAGTTCAAGGTCGATAGTAGAATTAAAAAATCCTGCAAGTTTTTTGGCATTAGTTGTTTTAACGGATTGAACAACATCTTTGATCACGTCATCTTGCTTCTGACCTAAAGCTGTTTGGCTGACAAGAAAAAATGAACAAAAAAATGCAATAACTGATATGGTTTTCATTTTCATTTGAATTAAAATTATTTGAAATAACAAAATTAATAAAAAAAGAAATGTCTTGTCAGAATAAATTTTAAACAGTCTCTAAGTGCTTTTAACTTTGTACTTTTGTCTTTTATCTTGAAAAAATATATTCAATGTCAGAAAATTTCAAAATCCTATCGGTTAATCTTTCAGATAAGCGAGGCAGGAAACATGCCGTAGAGCAAATTATAATCAATAAAGAAGGAATAGAAGGTGATGTTCATGCCGGAACAGTCCGTCCGGTGAGCCTGTTAGGAACCGATCATATTGATTTGTTTCGGAAACTGACCGGCAGTCGTGAATTTGAATATGGTGAGTTTGCAGAAAACATAACCGTTGAGGGCATGGGTGAACTTAAAGTGAAAATATTCGACAAATTTTTTTCCGGGGATATTGAACTTGAAGTAGTAAAAGTAGGCAAGCCCTTTCATGATAAATTCAGGGAAGCGGGTAACTACCTCATGCCAAGAGAAGGTGTCTTTTGCAGGGTTTTCAAAACAGGAACGCTAAAAGCCGGTGATACGATTACTCATGTTCCGAAAATTTATAAAGTGAATATTATCACATTAAGCGACAGGGCGAGCCGGGGAGTATATGAAGATAAAAGCGGGCAAAGGATTGCAGAATTAACCGAAGCCTTTTTTATAAAGGAAAACGAACGCTTCGATATAGAACACACCATTATACCCGATGACCCACAGGCTTTGGAAGCCTTGTTGCTGAAAGCAAAGGAAAAAAATTCGGATGTCGTTTTTACAACGGGTGGGACAGGAATTGGACCGAGAGATTTTACACCGGAAGTGGTAACTTCTTTAATGGAAAAAGAAATACCCGGTATTATGGAAATGATTCGTTTGAAATACGGAATGGAAAAACCTAATGCCTTGTTGAGTAGGGGAGTTGCGGGAGTTATGGGCGAAACACTAATTTATGCCCTGCCCGGAAGTGTGAAAGCCGTTAACGAATATATGACCGAGATACTGAAAACCCTGATGCACCTTTTTTATATGCTTCATGGGGTGGATGTGCATTGAACTGGATT
>JAIORT010000493.1 GCA_021107975.1 Bacteroidales bacterium
TTTAAAATATTATTTATTGAGAATGTAACTTTAAAGTATTTATTAATTTTCCATACGCTTAACAAGTCAAAAACAAGAAAAGCATCAGTAGGAACATCTCCCACTGCGACTTCATCCTGTTTTGCAGAATATTTTCCGGCAGCCCCAAACCATAGTTTTGCAGGAAGGAAAAAATATTTTATATTCAAATGTGCCTGAAAAGGCGGCACATCCATTAATGGTTCATCATTATCTTTTTCATACCCGACTATATAACTTAGATTACTATTAATAAATAATTTTTTTAATATTTGATAATCAAGCGAAAATTCAACACCATAAAGCATAGCATCCTTGTTTTCAAACTTTCCAGAGGCATGGAGCGAGTCCCAATCAAGAATAACCATTTCATTAATGTAGTTTCTGAACAAAAACAGGGAAGCATTATTTCTATTATTATTTTTACTTTTTACACGAATCCCCAAATCAATATTTAAGCTTTTTTCAGGGACTAAATCGGGGTTGCAAAAATTCATTCCACCGGGAGTCATAGTATTAATGAATAACTCCTTTGTAGAAGGCACACGGAAAGCCTGCCCGATATTAGCAGTAATATTTACATTATCTAAAGGTAAAAACGAAATTCCCAGATTGCCGCTAAAAGCCTCGTTGTTTTTGGTTTTTGTTTCATGTATGTTTTTTCTGTAATCATAAGGCGGTCCTGTTTGGGTCGTTTTCACAAGGTTTGCATGAGTATTAAATTTATTCCATCGTAAACCGCCATTCAGAAATATTTTTTCGGATAATGAATAATTTGCCTGTGCAAAAACCCCAAAGCTTCTTTGATATGAATTATCAATAGTTGTATCCTGCGGGCCTTCATATACTAACGAGCCGATATTAAATCGCTGGTTATCGGGGTCATACAAATACGACCTCAATTGTTCGTCAATATGTATGTCGCCCCTTTGATAAAAATCAAGACCTGCAAGAATTTTGAATTTCGGATTGATTACAAAATTAAAGTCCTGCCCGAAAATAATATCAGTGTTATAAAGGTTTTTATTTAGTTTCAATACTCTATCGTATTGAATTGACCTGTAATTGTAAATTCGTGCCGTTATATCGTGTTTGTGATAAGAGGCTTTTGTTGTCATATCTGTTAGCCACGAAGCAATATTTTTCCATTGATAGTTTATCCCGAATTTGTAGTGGTTATCTTTTAGGTGTAAAGCATTTACGGAATCTGAAAATGCCGGCTTTCCTATCGAATCAGCCATGCTTAAAAATGTATTAAACTGTATTTTGTGATGTTGGCTTGGCTTATATGTAAGTTTTGCCATAAAAGACTTTTCATCGAAATTAGTTCCCATCACTTCTTTGCCGTGGGCATCTTTATATGAATTGGCTTTTCGTTTACCGCCTGTCAGATGAATAAAAAATTTATCTGTGATTTTACTGTTTACCAAAAGATTCACATTATACCCGTTGCTTATCGACTGATAATTGGTTTTGAAAGCCCCGCCAATATATTTATTTGTTAAAGGCTCTTTATAATCTTTTGTAATGATATTAACAACTCCTCCAATTGCATCGGAGCCATAGAGAGTGGAATAGGGTCCTCTTAGTATTTCTATATTTTCTATATCTAAGGGGTTAACAAAAGTGCCCGGAGGACCGGGGTTTCTTTCAGAACTAATCCTGTCACCGTCAACCATTACAACAACCCTTTTACGTGCCAGTCCTCTAATAGAAGGCGCGCGATGGTAGCCTTGCCCTGCCAGCGAAACCGAAGGCTCTTGTGTTATTATGTCAGCAATATTCTGAGTAGCATTTTCAGTGATGTTTTCCTCCGAAACTATTGATACAGGAGTGGTTTGTTCGTAGCTTGTCAATTGATTTTTTGCAGTTACAACAACAACTTCATCCAATGCAATAGCCGATGGTTTCATCTTTATTTTAAAATAACTTGCATTCCCATCTGTAATAATTTTTTCCTGTGTTTCAAATCCAATAAAAGAAAAGACAATTGTTATAGTGTCATAAGGTAGGTTATTCAAAATAAATTCACCGTTATTATCTGTTGTTGTGCCAATTGTAGTATTTTTAACAAACACACTTACACCCGGTAATGTTTCTTTTGTTTCGGAATTGACAATTTTTCCTTTAATGCTTATATCTTGTGCTGTAAGATTATAGAACAAAAATAAAAGCAATGTCAAAATACATGTTTTAAGCATATTGATATTATTTATAAGTCCGGTCTAAAAACTCATTTCACGCAAAGACCGGAAAGTTTTTGACGCAATCCCGATATATATCGGGAGCAAATTAAATGCGTTTATAATCAGAGCTTTGCGTGCTTTGCGATTCATCTGC
>JAIORT010000921.1 GCA_021107975.1 Bacteroidales bacterium
CTTTTAATAGGATTACAACCTTACTCCAGGGCTGACGAAGGAATGTGGCTGCCGATTTTTATCGAGCGCCTTAATTATGTTGATATGCATAAAATGGGGCTTCGGCTGACACCCGAGGAGATTTACAGCATTAATAATTCCAGCTTAAAGGATGCAATTGCCATTTTTGGCAGGGGATGTACAAGCGAATTAATATCTGACAAGGGATTGTTACTGACAAACCACCACTGCGGGTATGGACGCATCCAGGCACATTCCTCTTTGGAACACGATTATCTTACCGACGGTTTCTGGGCGCAAAGCCTGGAAGATGAATTGCCAAATCCCGGACTCACAGTGAAATTTTTAGTCAGAATAGAAGATGTTACGGATAGGGTTTTGGCTGAGGTTACTGATGAAATGACCGAAGATGAAAGAGATGACAAAATTTATGCTATTGCTGATGAAATTGAAAAAGAAGCTACTGAGGAAACTCATTATAATGCATCTGTACGCAGCTTTTTCGAGGGCAATGAATATTACCTTTTTATTTATGAAACCTTCAGGGATGTCAGACTGGTAGGCGCACCTCCCTCTTCAATAGGGAAATTCGGCGCTGATACCGATAACTGGATGTGGCCACGGCATACCTGCGATTTTTCTATGTTCAGGGTTTATTCCGATAAAGACGGAAAACCTGCCGATTATTCAGAGGATAACATCCCCTATAAGCCTAAGCATTACTTGCCGGTTTCACTTGCCGGTGTTAAAAAAGGTGATTTTACTTTTATCCTTGGTTACCCCGGAAGCACTGATAGATATATGACTTCGTATGGTGTTAAAATGGCGTTGGATATTTCAAATCAAACAGTTGTTAAAATCAGGGATAAGAAATTGAAGTTAATGATGGATGATATGCTGGCTGATAACGAGGTGAGGATAAAGTATGCTACGAAATATGCCGGAACTTCAAATTACTGGAAGTATTACATCGGACAAACTAAAGGATTGAAGAGATTAAAAGTTTATGATAAAAGAACAGAGATTGAGCAAGATTTTACTGAATGGGTGAATGCTGATGAAACAAGGAAAAAGAAATACGGCGAAGCTCTAAAAAATATTGCCGAAGCATATAAACAGATTAGTGAGTACGAACTGGCTCGAATTTACCTTCGTGAAGCCATTCAAAGAGGCAGTGAGATATTAGGCTTTGCAGCGAATTTTTCCGACCTTAAAAAAGAATTAATGGAAAAAGAAGCAGACCAGGAAAAAATTAATAAGACCATAACTTTTTTAAAAGAGCGTTCAAAAAAATATTTTAAAAATTACAATGCGCCCACCGACGAAAAATTTTTGGCTGCCATGCTTGAAATGTATTTCAAAAATGTACCGGCAAACCGGCAGCCTGAATACTTAAAAAACATTGCTTCTAAATATAAGGGTGATTTTGGGAAATATGCACAAAAGGTTTTTGAAAAGTCATATTTTGCAAGCCCTGAAAAAGTTGAAGAATTGTTAGATAAGCCCTCTGCCAAAAAAATTGAGAAGGATTTAGCTTATGCAACCGCAAAGGCTTTTTATGATTTTTACTCTGATAACATACAGCCAAAAACTATTGAAGCCTACGACTTGCTTGACAGGGGTAACAGGTTGTTCGTTGCAGGTTTGAGGGAAATGTATCCGGATAAGAAGTTTTACCCTGATGCCAATTTTACAATGCGGTTAACGTACGGGCAAGTGTTGGATTATTATCCGGCAGATGCCATTCATTTTAATTACTTTACTACACTTAAAGGTGTGATGGAAAAAGAAGACCCTGATAACTGGGAGTTTGTGGTTCCCGAAAAGTTAAAAGAACTATTTGAAACAAAGGACTACGGCAGATATGGCGATGGAAAAACCTTGAAGGTTTGTTTTCTGACAAACCATGATATTTCGGGAGGCAACTCGGGAAGTCCTGTAATTAATGGAAATGGTGAGTTGGTTGGCTTGGCATTCGATGGCAACTGGGAAGCCATGAGCGGTGATATTGCTTTTGAACCCGAACTGCAAAGAACCATCAATGTTGATATCAGGTACGTACTTTTCATCATTGATAAATTTGCCGGCACCACACGCCTGATCGATGAGATGACTTTGGTTACAGATAGGAAAATGCCTGAAAAAGAGTTGCGTAAAAAAGTCATTAAAGAGGTTGAAGCTGTGGAAAATTAAATCCAGGTCGCCCGAATTGTAAACACACATCGGATAAAAGTTTCCGGATATAAATAACATAACGTTAAGTATATGTACCGGGGCTTTGGCTGTGGGACGGGTTTGTGTGGCACTGGTATATATATACTGTTATACAATGTAAAATTTTTTGTCATAAAATTC
>JAIORT010000832.1 GCA_021107975.1 Bacteroidales bacterium
TATTTTATAATGACTTTCTTGTTCACTGTTCCTTTGTTATTTGTCAGGTTAAGGAAATATACTCCTTTGGCTATTTCTGACAGATTAATTGTATTTACATAATTGCCGGAAAATTTATTGATGCTTTCAACATAAACAACTTCACCGGTAACCGATAAAAGTTTAATATCGAATGATTGACTTTCGTCGAGGCTAAAGCTAATGTTCAGCAGGTTATTTGCAGGATTCGGATAAACCTTCAGATTATTGAAGTTTTCATTTTGCTCATTAACTCCAACGTTTCCGATTTCCCATTCGGCAACCCAGCCGGGTCCGTTATATGCTCCGTCAGTCTGGAAAGTAATAAACAACTCGCCGCTTGCAGCAAAAACAGGGTCAGGCATGTTCCCTGGTAAATATTGCCCTGAATAAGTAGCCAGTAACTGGCTGTTGCTTGCATCATAAATATTTACTTCATCAACACCTTCTTCCGTATCAAACTCCGTAAATGTTAAAGTAATGTCCTTACCAAAAGCAGGTTGAATTTGCCACATACAGGTTGTGTAGTTATTATAATAGAAATCCCCGCTTCCATCATCAAAAGCACCTAAAGGATCAGTTAAGACTTGTAATCCGGTGCACCAGTCAGGTTGAGATGAACTGTATTCAACCCTCCATCCCGAACCTGTAACAGCATCTCCGTCGGCTACAAAAGTAACCAGCATTTTATTACCGGTTGAAATGATATCGTCCCCGGGAATTGTTGTACCGGAGTAAGTTCCTAATACAGGATCAGATGTGGTTTCTCCGTCATAAATTGTTACGACATCATCATTTTCAGTATCAAAAGTAACAAAGTTCAAAGTAATATTGGTTACAGAATCCTCAGGAGTTTGAGGATTGATAAGCCAACTGCAGTTTGCATTCTGGTCATAATTTTCCTGCGGACCGCTGCCATCCTCAAATGAACCTATTAAGTTAGTTCTTTCCATGTCAGGCTCACAACCGTAAGGGTATGCCGCATCATCAGGAAAGATATTCCTTACCATTGATTGTTGTTGTGTGAAACCGCCCGCATTTTGAAGTGTGAACCAACCGTTCATAGATCCACTCCAACCGAAATTAAAGTGAAAAGTATTATCAGAGTGATAACCATCACAAACAAAAGCATGTCCGCCGCCATTAGGATCAACTCCTCCATAATATACAGGACAATTATCATCTAATTCGCCTTTTACAAGATCTTCCCACGTAGATTGAGAAACACCCTGATGTGGAGTCCAAAGACATGTGTTTGAATATCTAAAATAATTTCTATAGGCGTTATCTACAACGTCGGGATAGGCGCCGGAACTATTAGTGCCATACATCATTTGTACTGAAACACCGGCATGAAAACTGATAAGAGCTACGGGTAAATTTACTAAAGTGGGGTTATCAACCATTCCATCCCAGTCATAAGTTGTTTCTCCGAAGTTTGCTGAAATAGTACCATAACCGTATAGATTATAACTACAAGAATCCTCACCTTGTTCTGGATACCTCCAGTAATACATAATCTGAGCCATTGCAGTAGCAACACAGCCTACAATTGCTTTTTCTCCGCTTGTGTTTACCGGGCATAGGTAATTATAAGGATGACCCTGATCCCAGGTACAGGTAAGTAATGGTTCTATACTTTTTCCACCATCTTTGGGAGTAAATTCAAAATATTTAAAATCGAGTAGCTCATTCCATTCGTTTGCAATTTCAATTGTTGCCTCAATATTATTTTCCCTCAGATAAATAATATTTTCAGCTTTTCCTTTCATCCAGCTTTTAAAATTTTCAGGGCTGTTGTCAGGGGAATAAATTGTCTCGAATGAGTATCCCAGTATAGGAATCATAGCATCTTCTGCCGAGATAATGATAAAGCCGTTATTCGTGATATTAAATACGTAATAAACAGTTTCACCGTTTTCGTTAACCACATAGTAATTGTTAATTTCAATATCGCTGAAATTAACCGTTTTGTGGTATGTATTCATTTTTTGATAGTATGCGTTAAGAGCAACTGTTTTTGCATCCCGTAATTCAACCTTGCTGGCAAACAGGATTCCTGCAAAGGAAATAAGCAGTAAGCTAAGTAATAATTTTTTCATTTTTTATAGAATTTTGTTAATATTTCAGAATTGTGCAAATATAGTAAAAGATTAATTATTCCAACGTTTTTTTAAAGAATAAGTTGCTGATAAAATTGGAAAAAATATTTTTTTACAAATAAGTTTATTACTTTTGCACTCCAAATTAACGGCGAGATAGCTCAGGTGGTTAGAGCGTCGGATTCATAACCCGGAGGTCGCGGGTTCAATTCCCGCTCTCGCTACAAAGTCCCC
>JAIORT010000424.1 GCA_021107975.1 Bacteroidales bacterium
GCTTTTTGTGCAGGTTTATAATTGCTGTCGGCATCTTTCCATACCTCATTGGCTGTTTTAAGGTATTCAATGGCTTTTTTATTTTCACCCTTGTCGAGATAAAGCAAGGCTGCTTCGTAATTATTTTCAGGATCGTAAGGTGAGTCTTTTAATGCTATTAATAAATGTTCTTCAGCTTTCCTCAATTTATTTAGTTTCCTGTAACAACGTCCTATAAACCTGTTGATATGGATTCCTGTCGGTTGAACTTCTAATGCCTTTACATAGCTATTAATCGCCTTGTCATATTCTCCTTCTATTTCATATATTCTGGCTTGACCATAAAAAATTAATACTCGTAAATTTTCTTCTCCAAAGTCTTCAATTATCTTTTCTGCTTCAATAATTGCTTTCAGGGCATTATCAACATCTTCAAGTTCAAGACATACAAGCAAATGCCCAAAATATACGACTTTGTCAACAGGTGCTTCAAATTGATCCTCAATTTCTTTAAGCATCTTAAATGCTTTTTCATTTTTATTTGCCTTAGTATATTTATCAATATCAAAAACTTTTGAAACCAGAATGTCTTTTGGAGATCTGTTTTTTTCCATTTCTCTGAACTTCATCTCCATATATTTAACTGACTCATTCATTTGTCCCCTTATTTCATAATACAACTCAAGCGAACTATAAACTTTCATGCTGTCAGAAGAAGTCTTGCATTTTTTCAATGCCTTTAGATTTTGGTCAAGAGCTTCGGTGAAATTTCCAAGTTGCATTTCTAATTTTGCTAAATTGAGCAATAATGATATTTTTTCGGTTTCCATTAAAAGGGCTTTCTCATAATAAGGTTTCGCCTGCTCATAATCACCTTTAATAGAATACAAATAACCAATGTTTCTGTATGATTGATAGTCTTTCGGAAATTGTTTTTCATATTGCCTGTAATAATCAAGGGCTTTATCATATTCAGTCATTTTCACATATCTATTTCCTATGGTTATCAGATAATCATATTGTTCAGGGTCAATTTTTAAGATAAGCTCATATTGAGAAATTGCTTCTTTAATCTGATTTTTACTATTATATATATCTGCAAGAGTAGCATGTCCCTGTATATCATAAGGGAAAAGCTCAACCCACATTTTTACAATAGCAAAGGCTTTTTCAGGTTCTAATGTTATTGCGTAATAAAAATATTTAGTAAGAAACTGAAGTTTTTCAGGTAATTTATACAGATTTTTCTTTTGCATTACCACCTGGAGTGATTCTTCTGCTTTTCTCACCTGGTTAGTATTGAAATAATATGAGGCTAAGGTTAAATAAGCATACATGAAACCGGCATCTTCCTTTATTGCCTTTTCAACATATTCAGTTCCTTTCGTCCAGTTGTTATCAATAACAATCAAGTTATTTCCTTTTGTGTAATTTTTAAGAGCAGTGAGCGAATTAGTAAATGTCTCAGATAAAGGAACGCCATTTACTTCCTCCAAATGTGATTCGGGAATTTCCAGATCTTTCATTAATTGTAATGTGAGTTCATCTATTAAATTAAAAATATTTGTTCCTGTAAAAATATTTTCTGCTATAAGTTTACCATTTTTTGTTTCATAAAGATTAACTTTTACAGAATATTCATTTTTTTGTCTGGTAAAAGAACCGGTTAAAAAATAATTCAAGTGATAATAATCTGCGATTTCCTTTTTTAAGTGAAATGACAGTCCGACACCTTCAGGAAAACCATATTCTTTTAATTTATTGAAAAATTTAAAGCCCGATTTTGTATTTATAAAAATATCCTGCAACAGATCATAATCAATCATAGTTGAAATTGCATATTGCATCCAGTTTAGTGTTGAATCGTTTGTTTCATTTTCAAAGAAAAATATTGCAATTTTTTTTCTGAATTCACTTTTTACTATGATACGTTCAATTTTTTCTCCTTGTTCATTCTCAATAGTAACAGCAGTAGTAGTAGCTCCAAGGTCTTTTCCATTAAAAAGAAATACAACGAGTAAAATAGTTAACACAGCATTAATTGGCATACCTATCAGTTCAAATTTTGTCCATGAACCTGCTTCCCTTTTCCCATGAAAGTATGCTAATAATAATACCGTAGGCAATAAAGAAAGTAAAACCACCCAGGTGAGTTCAACAAGGTAAGGTGAAAGCATATAGCCGGAAACTATGACTGCCACAGCCTGCCTGATAACCCACGAACTAATAAGGTATATGGCGGATATCTGAAAAACGCGCCTGCTCCATAAATCCTTCAGCAAAGAAACCGGTTGTTTTATTTCTTCGGCGGAAATATCGTCTGTCAGAACTTTATATATTTCAACAGGTTCGTTAACCCCTTTAAG
>JAIORT010000925.1 GCA_021107975.1 Bacteroidales bacterium
AGCAAACGAAGTCATGGGAAATGATTCTTTTTTTGCTGAATTGATAAAGGAATAACTTTTAACAAATAACTTGTTACTTTTAATTTCTTTTTATATATTTGTGCAGTCATTAACTTGGTAATTGCATGCCGCATATATTAAAGATTAATATTCTTTTAAAAAACTTCCTCCGCTGAATATACGGAAATCTCGCTTTGCTCATTCATCACCTCATCTGTTAAAGTATTGTTAATATCCGGTTATTAAGTTTAATTGCCTCAGGTCGAATTAAATAAATTAAATGAATTATTAATTAAAAAAAGTAAATGTAATGAAAAAAGTAAATTTACTCTCAATTGCAATCGCATTTATTATGTTCTCAGGAACGATAAATGCACAAAACATTGCTATCAGCGATGTAACACACACAGCAGATGCTTCTGCGGTTTTGGATGTTTATTCTACTTCACTGGGTATGTTAGTGCCTCGTATGAACACTGCCCCTGCTTCACCCGCAACGGGATTACTTTATTATGATACAGGTTCAAATAGTTACAAGTACTATAATGGTACTGCCTGGATAGAGCTTTCTTACGGTAGCCTTTGGTCAAGAAGCGGAACGGACACTTATTTAAGTAATGCGGGTGATAACGTTGTAATTGGAACCAACACGAGTGCTCCGGGTTATAAATTTTACGTTTACGGCGCAACTTCACAAATGTCAAGGTTTGATGGACAGGTTGAGTTCTGGAATACATCTGGAGGCACCATGGATGCTGATATTAATGATGACGGATTGGGCAATGGTGTTTTTAATCTTTATGATAATGCCGGAACCCAAAGAATTGCACTTAAAGCCAATGGAAATAGCTTGTTTAATGGTGGTGCGGTTTGTATTGGTGGCTCAGCACCAACTTCATTATTGCATATTGTTGACAACAACGGATTTGGAACACCACAGATTTTGTTAGATAATATTTCAGGGGTAGCAAATACCGCGGTGGGTTATAAATTTGGAGCTGTTAATTTTTCACAGGGAATTGAACCCACCACAAATAACTTTGTTTTATGTAACACTCAAGTTATTGGTGCTCCTGTACAAAGTGATGGAGCATCAATGATAAGTGCTTTCCCCAGTGGAATTATTGATTTTAATAACCAAAGCCGTGCAAGAGATTTTCAATCAATAATAATTTATGGATCAGTAAGTGGAGGGCAATTAATACCTAATGGAACATGGACTCCTGTATATTATGATATGGAAAATTACGATGAGCAAAATGAATTCACTACTGGTACTGCAGCGGGAAGTTCCTTTTTTACAGCTACAGAGAATGGTTATTATCAGGTGAACTCAAGATTAGATTTTGTCCTTTGGGATTTTGAAACTCAAGAACTAATCCATGCCCCAATTTATCCGGGATATGTTTCTATTGCAATTTTTGTAAACGGACAGATGTATGCACAGGGAAACAAGTTACAAGGTCATAATGGTGGTTCTGGTTGGACTGATCTTCAAAACAATCTTGCTCCTAATGTAAGCGATGTTGTTTATTTAAATGCTAATGATATGCTTGAGATTAGGGCATTTCAAAATTTATGGGGTGCAGGGATACCTCTAAGGTTAATTAATCCTGACGATCCAGCCAATGTTGGTAATCCTCCTTCGCAAGTTTATGTATCAATCCACAAATCAAGTTAATTGTTTTCAATTAATCTAAATTATATAGAAATGAAAGCAAAAACAATAATAGTCCTTAACCTGTTCTTATTCCTTGCCGGCTTTGTAATCACAGGCTATTCGCAGGGAATAACAAACAGCGGAGGCTATATAACAGGTTCTTCCGCAAACTTTATTAAGTTTAGCGGAAGTGGCGATATGACCCTCAAAAGCACCACTGCTGACAGGACAACCTTCGGTATTATGGAAGTTGACTTTACAGGCACAGGTACTTATAAACTTACAATACCTGATGATTCATACATTACCCTGGCTGGAAATCTAACTTTAAGCGACACGCTTTTATTAGAAGCATCTTCATCCGGCATGGCATCTTTGGTAATGAGCACAACTGCTGCAACAGTTACCGGGGCTTATGCAAAAGTAGAACAGCATATCCCTGCACAGGATGAGTGGCACATGGTCTCCTCTCCGGTATCAGATGATTACACAGGTGTATATACAGGCATTTACCTTATGAAATGGAACGAACCGGACAGCACATGGAGCTTTATTACTTCAACTACTGATCCTTTGAATGTTACACAGGGATACTTTGCCTGGTCAGCAAGTGGAAGCAGCCCGCAGGATGTTACATTTGAAGGCACTTTAAATACCGGTAATAAAACAGTATCTAACTTAAC
>JAIORT010000335.1 GCA_021107975.1 Bacteroidales bacterium
TTCCACCCTGTAACCGACTTTCATCAGAATTTTAACAGCCTTTATTCCAATTTCGGTATCGTTGTAATTGGTGAATTCGTCAATGAAAAAATAAACTTTGCCTTTTAATCCGTTAGTGATTTCGAATTCATGCCGGGAAGATAGCCACGATTTCAAGGTGAACTTATAAAGTTTAGGGATGCTCCTTTTTGGTGCAAACCCTAATATCTTTTTGATTATTCCAGAAGTATAAATGTTGATTAAGAAAAAATTTGTCAACGATGGAAAGATCGATCCAAACTTGTTTATTTGACTTATATAGGCTGTCGCCTTCGTCTTGAGCGGAATGCCGTTTTTATCATAATAATGCTGAAGCGCTTCTGCTTTTAATTTTGTCATATCCACACCCGAAGGGCATTCCGATTTACAACCTTTGCAAGAGAGACACAAATCAAGGACTTCATAAATTTCTTTATTGTCGAATGGATTTTTTTGGGTTGAATTAGTTAAAATCTCTCTTAAAGTATTGGCTCTTGCTCTTGTGGTATTATTTTCATCCCTTGTTGCCTGGTAGCTCGGACACATGGTTCCGTCAAAAACCTCCGATTTTCTGCAATCACCTGAACCGTTGCATTTTTCAACACTTCTCAAATAACCAAAATCTGTCGAAAAATCAAAAACCGTTTTTATTTCTTTAGTAAGTTGCCCGGGTTTATACCTCAATGATGTGTTCATTTTGGGTGTATCAACAATTTTTCCCGGGTTAAAGATGTTTTCAGGGTCCCATGTAGTTTTGATCTGTTTAAGCAAATCAAAGTTCTTCTTCCCGATCATCAAAGGAATGAACTCACCTCTTAGTCTGCCATCACCATGCTCTCCGCTGAGCGAGCCTTTATATTTTTTTACCAGCTTTGCAGTTTCGTGCGCTATAATATAAAAAAGTTCTGTATCTTTTTTATCCTTAAGGTTCAGAACCGGACGCAAATGAAGTTCTCCCGTATCGATGTGCGCATAATACACACAACTTAGGTTGTACTTCAGAAGTAATTTATTAAAATCAGCGATATAATCCGGAAGATCAACAGGACGAACAGCAGTATCTTCAACAACGGGAACCGGCTTGGCATCACCGGGAATATTAGAAAGCAAACCGAGCCCGCCTTTCCTCATCGCCCATACTTTTGGAATGTCATCTCCAAACAAAACAGGAAAATGATAACCATAACCTGCTTTACGCATTTCCTTTTCCATTGCCGAAGTTACCTTCAGAACCTCCTCTTTTGTTTCTTTGGCAAATTCAGCGATGAGCATAGCAGCAGGCTTTCCCCGTATAAAAAACCTGTTCTTGCTCAGTTCTATACTGGATTTGCTCTGTTCCATAATCACATCGTCCATTAGCTCAACAGCGCAGGGATTATATTTCAGGACAATAAGATTCCCTTTTAAAGCATCTTCAAGACTATTACAATGTAAACAAACCAATCCTTTGACCGGAGGCGGTAATGGATCAAGACTTAGTTTAATTTCTGTAATAAAAGCCAAAGTTCCTTCCGAGCCGGCTATTATTTTTGAGAAATTAAATTTTTCTCCAGAATCAGTAAAGGGTTCTGTTTTTAGAAGAAGATCAATGGCATAACCCGTGTTTCTCCTTTTTATAGATTTATCCGGAAACTGCCTTCGGATTTCTTCCTGGTTTTCCTGGTCGGACAGGATTGAATGTATATTCCTGTAAATATCTCCTTCTAAAGAATTCAGCTTACATTTTTTATCAAATTGTTTTTTTAATAAAGAACCAAACTCAACATAAATACCATCGCTTAAAATTGCTCTAACTGAAATGATATGATCCCTCGTACTTCCATAAATCAATGAATGCGCTCCGCAGGCATTATTACCAACCATCCCGCCTATCATACACCGATCGGAAGTGGAAGTCTCCGGGCTGAAAAACAAACCTGTCTGTTCAAGAAATTTATTTAATTCGTCACGCACTACTCCCGGTTGAACGCGCACCCATCTTTCTTTTTCATTAAATTCGAGTATTTTTGTAAGGTGTTTTGAAACATCCACGACAATGCCTCCGCCAACAACCTGCCCAGCCAGTGAAGTCCCGGCTGTTCGGGGTATAAGAGAAGTATTATGCTTTTTGGCAAATAAAACCAGCAATCTGATGTCTTCCTCACTCTTCGGACGTGTTACGGCAAGGGGAACTTCACGGTATGCCGAGGCATCAGTAGCATAAAGCACCCTGGTATGCCGATCGGTATAAATATCACCCTCAAAAATCGATTTCATTTCATTCAGGTCTTCCGATATGGTTTTGTAATTTTGCATAATCAATGCAAAAATAAGACACTTA
>JAIORT010000575.1 GCA_021107975.1 Bacteroidales bacterium
AGTAAACTTTAAACATAAATAAAATGCCAAGTTTTGTAATTAACGATAAATGTGATGGCTGTAAAGCAGAAGACAAGACTGCATGTCAGTATATTTGTCCGAACGACCTGATGATCCTTAACACTGTAACCAATAAAGCTTATAACCGTGCTCCTGAAATGTGCTGGGAGTGTTATAATTGCGTAAAAATATGCCCGACCCAGGCAATAGAAGTCAGGGGTTATGCTGATTTTATGCCTCTTGGCGGTTATGTCCAGCCCTTGCGTAGCTCCGATACTATAATGTGGTCAGTAAAATTCCGCAACGGTAGCGTTAAGAGATTCAAATTCCCTACACGTACAATACCTGAAGGTACCGCAGAGCCTGATGCCGGATACAATACTTCCTCCGAAGACATTAAAAGTGAAATTTTAAGAACGGAACCAGAGTCACTTGGAACTTCTCATATTGAAAAATTATAAAGTTAATTTAGATGGAAAATTTTGAATTGGTTGAAATCACTTCTGATTTATTAATTTTAGGTGGTGGAATGTCAGCATGTGGAGCCGCCTATGAAGCCGCACATTGGGCTAAGAAACATAATCTGAAAGTTGTAGTTGTTGATAAAGCAGCAATTGACCGCAGCGGTGCTGTTGCAATGGGATTATCAGCTATAAATCTTTATATTGGATTAAAAGATAAAGAAAATACTATTCAGGATTATATTAAGTATGTAAAGAATGACCTTATGGGGATAACCCGTGACGATCTGGTAGCGAATATTGCACGACATGTTGATTCATCTGTCCATTTGTTTGAAAAATGGGGCTTGCCGATATGGAAAGATGAAGAAGGGAAATATGTTCATGAAGGTCGCTGGCAGATTATGATTCATGGTGAATCTTATAAGCCTATCGTTGCAGAGGCAGCAAAAAATGCCCTGAAAGAACTTGGTGATAACGGACAGTATTATGAAAGGGTTTTTATTGCTAACCCAATTATGGAAAAAAACAGATGTGTAGGGGCTGTTGGTTTTAGCGTTCGTGAAAAGAAAATATATATTTTTAAGGCAAAGTCCGTTCTTACTGCCATGGGCGGTACTGTTCATGTTTTCAGACCAAAATCCATAGGTGAAGGATTGGGTCGCTCATGGTATCCCCCGTTTAACTCCGGTGCAAGTGCGTATTTTACGATTAGAGCCGGTGCCGAAATGACCTGCCAGGAAGTTCGTTTTGTTCCGGTGCGATTTAAGGATGCGTATGGACCTGTGGGAGCATGGTATCTTTTATTTAAGGCTAAGTCAACTAATGCTTTGGGAGAAGATTATATGGAAAAAAGGGCAGATGAGTTGAAAAAATGGGCACCATACGGTTTATCCAAACCTACACCTACAAACCTCAGAAATTATCTGATGATGCTTGAAGTTATGGAGGGTAACCATCCAATATATATGCGCACCGGTGAAGCAATAAAAAGAATCGCTAAAGAATGTGAAGATGAGAAAGCAACAAGAAGGAAATTAAAAGAGCTTGAAAAAGAAGCTTGGGAAGATTTTCTTGATATGACTATCAGTCAGGCTTTATTATGGGCTTCAACTAATTTATTTCCCGAGGAGAAACCATCTGAAATCTCAGCTTGTGAACCATACTTTATAAGTTCGCATTCCGGAGCTTCAGGGGCATGGATTAGCGGACCTGAAGATATGGCACCTGATGCTTATAAATGGGGATACCCTAATATGACAACTGTTAAAGGTTTGTTTGCTGCCGGAGATGCGTCCGGTGCGTCGAGTCATAAATTTTCTTCCGGTTCTTTTACTGAAGGAAGAATTGCTGCAAAATCGGCAATAAGTTTCTGCATTGATAACCCGGAAATGCCGGAAATCGGTTCGGATAAAATAGAGGAACTTAAAAGGGAAATATTAAAACCTCTTGAAATTTTCGAAGAACATAAAAATTATTCAAATGACCCTGATGTCAATCCGAATTTTATAAAGCCAAAGATGTTTATGTTCAGGCTGCAAAAAATTATGGATGAATATGCCGGAGGAGTTTCTTCCAATTTCGCAACTTCCAGGGCATTGCTCGAAAAAGGTCTTGAATTCATTCAATATATGAAAGAAGATTCACAAAAACTGGCAGCCCAGGATTTGCATGAGCTTATGCGTTGCTGGGAAAATATTCACAGGCTCGCACAAGCCGAATCTCATATCAGAACTATATTGTTCAGGGAAGAAACCCGGTGGCCCGGATATTATTTCAGGACAGACTATCCTGAAATGAAAAAGGAATGGAAGTGCTTTGTTAATTGCCGCTGGAATCCTGAAACAGATGAATGGGAAATGAAAAAGAAAGAGGT
>JAIORT010000216.1 GCA_021107975.1 Bacteroidales bacterium
GATACTCCTCTCAAACTTGAGAAAAAACTTTTTATTGAACGAAACACGGATGCCGGTCCGGTCATCGAACCGGTTACGGAAAACACTCTGTTAAAGGTTGGCGATAAAATAAAAGTCCGGATCGAACTCCGCGTTGACCGCAACTTGGAATACGTCCACATGAAAGATATGCGGGCATCCACTTTTGAACCTGTGAATGTTTTATCAGGTTACAAATACCAGGGCGGTTTGGGTTATTATGAAAGTACGCTGGATGCTTCCGTTAATTTCTTTTTTAATTACCTGCGAAACGGAACTTATGTATTTGAATATCCATTAGTGGTTTCTCAAAAGGGAGATTTCTCCAATGGCATCACTACAATCCAGTGTATGTATGCGCCGGAGTTTACAAGTCATTCGGAAGGGGTGAGGGTAATGGTGGTTGATTAGCGATTGATGATTATTGAATGAAATAGAAAAAAGTTTTGTATATTTGCAATAATATAAAAATCAAAACAATGAATATTAAGTTTGTTACAGATAAACGTGGAAATAAAAGTACTGTTCAGCTTTCATTGGAAGAATGGAATCAAATTCAGGATGAATTAAAGGAGTTACATCATTTAAGGCAAAGTCAAGGTTTATACAAAGAACTGAAGGAAGCATTTGATGATATTACACTTTTTGAAAATGATGAAAAGTATTTAAAGTCAGCTAATGAATTATTAGATGAACTATAAAGTAATTGCAACTGAACCTTTTGAAAGAAAAGTTAAAAAGCTTTCAAAAAAATATATCTCCATAAAAACTGATCTTCAGATTTTATTTAAATCACTTGAAACCAATCCAACACAGGGTGTTTCGTTAGGAAACAACTGTTACAAAATCAGGTTAAGTATCTCATCTAAAGGAAAAGGAAAATCAGGAGGCGCAAGAGTGATAACATTTGTAAGGGTTGTAAAAAGTAAAGTTTTCCTTATGACGATTTATGACAAATCTGAGAGAGATAGTATTTCCGATAACGAAATTCAACGTATGATAATACGTCTTCAGAATAAGACTTAAAATAAATTAAAAATTATGAGGCAAATTTACTTCAGCTTATTATTGTTTAAGTTTTTTTAATTTTACTCCACTACACACAATATTGGCTTTACTTTTTTTACGAGGAGGCTTTATTACGTTTTTAATATAATAAGTTACTCCTATATTAAGAAATGAATAATAATCATAATCATTGTTTTTAACATAATCATCCAATCTGTCATTCCTACACTGGCGTAATGCTAAATCTGCTGTAATTCCAATTTTATCCGCTACTTTGTAATATATTCCTGCCCCAAAGAAATACACAAACTCCGGCACACTTGAATTATGAATAATAATTTCAGTATAGCCATCGCTGTATTTGTATTTTGTAGTCTCGACCAGAAATTGCCCGATTCCTGCATATCCGACAATTCCGAAATTATACTGTTTGCAAGGGAAAAGCAAGCTAATAAAATTAACTCTTGCGTGTAAGTTGTACTCTAATAATTTAGATTTGACAGAAATATTATTATTAGTACTCTTTAAGTTCCCGTATAAGAATTGTCCTGAAATTCCAAACTTATTATTAATATGTTTTGTCAGAATTGCGCCAAAGGCAGCACCGCTTTCTTTAGTCAGCTTATCTCCAATCTTCGAATCATAGATACTTAGATCACCAAAATTTGAAGTTAAGCCGGCGTTAAAATTTATTGACCACATATTCTTGATTTCATCTCTCATATCGCTGTTCAGGCATTGAGAATGTGCAGTTTGCAAGACAATAATTCCCAGAAATATTGTCGCAACGATTGTTAAATTAATTTTGTTTTTCATTTTTGTGGGTTTTGGTTAATTGAATGAGTTATTAAATATAAAAAATTTGAGTCTGGATGTCAATACATTTTTCCATATTTTGGAAAAATATTCCCAAATTATTGAAATTTTTAAAAGGTTTTATTAGAAAACTTGCGTCTTTCATTATATATACGCTTTAAGAAGCAATGTGTCAAGTATTAAAATGCAAGCAGTATGCCATACTTTAGAAATCATACGATTACGCAATATCATTCAGGATGAACATGAGCGGAAAAGGAGCAGGAAAAGCGGATTTAGAAATTTATGAATTTATTCCATCAAATATGAATCTTTCAGCATTCACAGTACAAAAATCATCTTTGATAAAATGTTGGTCGAATCCTTTAGTTTGTAAGTATAATTCAAGGTATTTAAGGTTGGAGTTAATGCCGAAAAGATTAACCATAAAATCTTTTGTAAAGATAAAAAAAAATTTATTTTTGCAGGCAAATTAATTATTCATCAATTATT
>JAIORT010000647.1 GCA_021107975.1 Bacteroidales bacterium
CTAATTGCATACATCCCCATTGCTTTAAATAAACCTGTTTATCACAGGAAATAGCAGGTTAAAGATTTTTTTACAAATCATACAAATCAAGTCAATATTAAAAGCAAATCCGAATATTCGGGAAACGGGATTTAGAAAAATCGCATTATATAATTTCATTCTTTTTGTCTTATTTCTGAGGATCCGAGGTATGGCTTTACAAAAATCAATAATATTTATTTGCTGTTTTTTTTCACTTGGATTTATTTCCAACCTCTTTTCCTTAATTTCAGACGCTTTTATTCTGTTTGGTTCAGGCTCCGAATCAATAGCGTCATCGTATTCCCAAAATAATCTGAATTCCCTGAAAGCTTTTCTAACTAAGCCTTTTATCTTTATTATCGCAAGATTGATCTTGTCATTTATTGTTTCATCGCCACTTATATTTAGCTTTACGGGATAAGCAAACTCCCAAACCATTTCCCTGGCTTGTACTGTCTGCATTACCATTGCTCCCCTCTTTATGTCAGTAATCGCAACATCTTCATACCTGTCTTCAAATATGCCGGAAGACAAATTATAAAATCCTTGTGTTATGCGTTCTGTACGGTTATTTATATTTTGATTTACCTTCTGCATGTTATGCTGAAACAAAGCAAAACAGTTCCTGATGCTTGTTGAGAACCGTTTAAGTTTTTCTTTATTTATCCCTCGAACCTTTACGAGATCAAACTTCATATCAGGAACGGTGATTTTTTTATTTTTACTTAAAATGCCGGATAAACTTTTACCGGTCTTTTTTTCCTTACTAATTTCAGGATTAGACTCTGTTAAAGTTGATGAAGACTTAAAATGCTCTTCATAAAACCTTTTTCGGTTTTGGCTTATTTTTTCAAAAATTTCATTTCTCATAATACGAAGGATTTTTTAAGTTTAATTAAGAACTTATATTATTTAAAAAAAAACTTAATTATTTTCAGGGTTTTTAGGTGTATTTTTTCTTATAAATTAATATGCAAGATTAATAACTTCAAACCCCTATTGTCAAGAGATTTAAGTTTTATTTCGATATTCAGAAACAGAATTAAGCAGCTTTATTTTTTTATACTTAAACTTAACTTTATTTATTAAGCCTTAATTATTTTCTTAATTTACTTGCTTTATTAACTTAAATTATTATACTTTTACTTAAATTTTCGTTTGATGAATTCGTATTCCTTCACCGAACATCCTTTTATCGGGCTGCTTGATACTGTCCGTTCCGTTATTCCCGGGATAGAGAAGATGGTTACTGTTTTCTATAACAAGTCATCGAATGCAATTGAAGGAATTCTTTCGGAAAAGAAAAACGGGAATTACAAAACAGTAGATCTTGATATAAACAATATTTACGAACCTATTCTGAATTTCAGGAAAGAAAAAATTCCTTATGTATGGTACAACAAAGAGAATATTCCATTTGAAATATCCAACCCTCCCAACAGTCATATAATAAATCTTTTTACGGAATTAAAGAATATAGTTCTGCTTATAAGAATTCCTAATGAGGATGACAAATTGAACGACCTGGTTTTTCTTTATTTCAACGAGAATCCCAGCAATTTCGGAGTAAGCAAAAATGATGCACCCCTCACCACAGAAAGCAAAAGCATAATTGCATATCTGATTAGTAATACCATACGTGTTTTAATAAATAGTCAGAGGAATAATAAAAAATTGTTGCTTTTTAATAACAAGCGCACAAAGTTTATTATTAACGAAACCGAACGGATAAAACATGAATTGCAAAGGACAAAAGAGAACTATGGTGTCAGTCTTGTTAAGCTGTGCCGGCAATACCTTAAGGAATATTCTGTAAAGCATACTAAAAAATACACCTTGAGTTACGGCGCAACAGAAAAGATAAAAAATTATTCGGGCGACCTGAGCAACCTGGAAACAATAATAGAAGAAACAATCCTGTATGTTGAAAATCTTTATTTGGATGAACAGGATGAGATCACTATCCTTGAGTGGCATATTAATTTTGATACCGATACAGGACCAGGCGTTAAACAAGACAACATGACTGAAAAAGAAACATCAGTGAATAAATACACAAAGACTATTTCGCTATTAGATAAGCTGGAGCAGGCATCATTTGTAGTGAAAAGCAACAATCTCAAACTCACAGGCACAAATGTAGGTAAAGCCTGCCCCGTTCCCATCAGCGCACCTGCTATTTCCGATGCCTTGTATAATCATAAGAGTAAAATAAACAGCCTGCTCGAAATGTATCCCAAAAAATGGAAGACCCTGAGAAATGAATTCCGTCCATTGATGAATATTATCAAGAGGGGCTTGGATGAAGAAT
>JAIORT010000776.1 GCA_021107975.1 Bacteroidales bacterium
AATATATAGAGTTGAACCATCGAAATTTAATTGATCAACACTGCTTTGCTCCGGTTCATTTATATCCACCGTGTCAGTGATTGTTTTGCCTGAAGTTTCATTTGTGTTTTGTGAGAAAGATGATAATACGATCAAAATGAGTAATAATGAAAGCATACTCTTTGTAATAGATTATTTGTTCATAATTTATATTTGGATGGTTTTTATTTAAGGTAAAAGCTTGGGTTTATTAATAACGGTGGCAATATAAAAAGTTGGACATTTTGAAACACCAATCTTTCAAGTTACTACACAGTTTATTTAATGTTAAAATGTTCATATTTAGCACTATCTGCCCAATTTATTATATTGCGTGTTACCAACCGTGGTTTATTCTTTTAATCTTTCAATAATCAGTTTGTTATCAGGTAAGAAGTCTTGATATTTTTCTGGTAAATCCTTTGTTAATTGATATTCTGATATTCCAATTGGCTTTTTGGTTGTCCTTAATGCATACTCAACTTCAAGTGTGTCTTTCTCAGCACAAAGAAGAATTCCAATGGAAGGATTCTCATTTTCTGCTTTTTCAGTATTATCTAATATCTCAAGATAAAAGTTAAGTTTCCCTGCATATTCTGGCTTAAATGCTCCAACCTTTAATTCAACAGCAACAAGGCATTGTAATTTTCTGTGAAAGAATAGTAGGTCAATAAAATATTCTTTTTCTCCAAGTTTTATTTTGTATTGATTCCCTAGGAAAGAGAACCCAGCACCAAACTCCATGATTACATCACGGATTTTTTCAATCATTTTACTTTCAAGTTCTCGTTCTTTAACTCCTTTTTTTAATCCAAGAAACTCAAGGTTGTATTCACTTTTTAGTGCTTCGTCTGCTTGTTCTGAAAAATATTCTGGGAGTGCTCTTTCAAAGTTATGAGTTTTATGCTGGGACAATGCTCTACGATATGCTTGGGATTTTATTTGGTTTAGTAAAACATTACGGCTCCACCCATATTCCATTGTAGCATTTAGGTAAAATTCAGCTTCATTATCATCTTTTACTTTTGCTAAAATCAGCAGATTTTGACCCCAAGGGATTTCTGCGACAAGTTGTCGCAGTTTTTCATTGTCAGAATACCTAACGTAAAAACGTCTCATATCCCATAGATTCCTTGAAGAATAGCCGCTACTTTCAGGATATTCTTTTTGTAAATCGCTTGCTATTCTTTCAACGACAGATTTTCCCCAGCCTTGTTCCTGTTGTTTTTCTGAAATTATTTTTCCAATCTTCCAGTAAAGAGAAATATGCTCTTTGGTGATTGTTCTTGCCACATGGAATCGTGCAGTGTTTATTTCATGTCTGATTAATTCCAGTGTCCCTTTGTATTCTTTGCTTAGCATTTGATAGTTTTATTTAAAAGTCCGAATTTAATCATTTCTTAATTACTGAATTTTCTTGGTCACCCATGGTTGGTAACGGCAGTCTGTCTAATAACCCCGAATATTGTTATTTGTACTCAATCTGTAATTTTCTAAATAGCTGTTTTTTAAAATCATACGTTTTGTTGTTTTATCAAAATAATTGTTTTTTAATAGTTTTTAGACAGTCTGACGGTGGCAATATGGCATGAAGCGGATTGCGAGCAGTTCGGCATCAAACCATGATGAAGTTGAAACGTGCGTATAACGTTCCAATTAAGCACTTCACCGCTTTTTGCTATATTGCGTGTTGTATGCTGGCATTTTATAAGTTTCATTCGCTTACTTTTTTAAACAACAAGTTTTTTGCTCTTGAATTATTTATTTCAAAACCTTTAATTTTATTTTTTTCTTCAATAAATGTAATGCTTTGAATTAATCTAGAATTACCTGTAAAAGTAAAATCTTCCGAATGCTCTAAAAGAATAAAAACCGGAATTTTGGGTATCTGTATCTTCAGTTCCTGATTTTCATATTTAACCTCATACCTTACATCAAGCTCTTTTGAATTGTAGAATCCAACTAGTTTATTGTAATTTATCTTTTTCTCCTTTTGTTCTTTCATAACCCTTAAAGCTTTGTGGTATCTCCCGTTTTGATGTAGTGAATGACTGTTTACTTTTCCATTTTCTAAGTGAAACACAAATTCTGCTTCAACTTCTTTTACATATAATACGGAATCTGATTTAGCATAGAGTTTAAATGTTTTCTTCTCATTAAAGTTTAAAAAATACTCATCATTTTCTTTGAAAAATGTAAGGAAAGTTCCTTTATCTTCTACCTGCACATATTTACCTGCACACAGGCTAAAAAACTCATCGTTTACTTCTTTTTCAATAAACTCACTGTCATTTGATTCTTTCTCATCTT
>JAIORT010000922.1 GCA_021107975.1 Bacteroidales bacterium
CGGAATCAGAAATAAAACATTAAGCCTGCGCTTGGCATGATGGGAAGCTGATAAACCGTTTCACCTGTTACCCTGTCGGAGTAAAATATATTTTTCCTGTTATAAACATTAGTAACACTCACATTAGCTTCCAATTTTGTATATCTGCCAAATGTAAATGTCTTTTTCACTCCAATATCTAACCGGTGATATGTGGGCAGCCTGCCGGTATTTAAGTCGGCATAAATAATCCCGAGCTCAGAGTTAACAACAGTATAGTCAGTGTAAATACCCCCCGTAAATGTATTAAGCGGATAAAATCCCTGGGTTAAAGTAAAGGGGAATCCCGAACCGAAATTCCAACGGGCATTGAACTCCCAGTCATATTTATCTCCGAGAATATATGAGGCTACCAGGTTTATATTATGTCGCCTGTCGTAATGCGGATTATATTCCTTTAATCCGCCGATGATGTCTTCATATTTTCTTGTAACATAACCTAATGAATACACTGCCCAGAAATAAATCCGTTTATAGTCATATTTAAGTGTAAAATCAACCCCTGTGGCATAGCCTTTCTCAATAATAAAATCTTTGGTTATAAGATCCGACTCATCAGGGTGTTTATTTTCGTCTAATAATTTATTACGGTTTAGATTGGTTAGCTGCGAAAAATTCTTATAATAACCCTCTAAATTAATAGTTACATTCTGAGCAACATCATATTCAAACCCAAGAATTGCATGTTCTGATTTTTGCAATTTATGATTTACAGGCTTTCCGTCGAATTCATCAGGAAGGTTATCAGGTCCGGAAAGGAATCCGTAAAAAAGATTAACAATATCCCTGTCGGAATGAGCGCTTATGAGATTTTGCGAATAAAAGCCACCGGCAAATTTCACCCTGAAAACATCAGAGGCATTATACTTCATTGCCAAACGCGGTTCTAATGAAAGATTCGACAAAGAAGCATACCATTGTAATCTGAAACCGGGTTCTATCAGCCATTTACCTGCTGTTTTTTTGTATTTAATATAAGCTCCTAATTCGGTTGTATTTTCTTCCTGTGAAATTTTTAAACCTATTGTGTTATAGAAAATATAATCGGTTTTAAAACCAAGTATTTCAATCCCGTATTTAATCTCATCTTTTCCAATAAAATAAGTAAAATCAAAACCCATATTAAAACCGTTGATAGAACTTGTACGTGTGGGATTTGCCTCCTCCTCCAAAGCTATTTTGTACTGAGAATAGGCAACATGACCTTCAATCAGAACCGATGAACTGCCCGGAATGATAAGGAAATTTGTACCGCCTCCAAACGACTCCCAATGATAATCGGAAAGAGCCTTGTAGTTATTTACCCTGTCGTTGAAACTGAAACCGAAAAAATTTACCTTGCTGCCATTACCACCCATCAGTGATATTTTACCATACAGGTCGGTATAGTTAAAAGGCAATCCGTCTTTGTCAACATATTCATAAAAAATTTTAGAACTTTGCTCAAGGTAAGAATTCTTAGCCGTAAAAATAAATGATGAGCTTCCTCCCCTGCCTTCTTTTTGCTTTTTAATCGGACCTTCAATCATCAGGTTAGCGCCAAAGGTGCTGGCTCCAACTTTGCCAGCTATCCTCGATTTGTTTCCATCACGTGTAGTAATGTCCATTACCGAAGAAACCCTGCCGCCAAATTCGGCTCCAAAACCACCTGTATAAATATCAGCATTACGGAGAATATCAGTATCGAAGACCGAAAATAATCCTATGGAATGAAAAGGGTTATAAACAATCATGCCATCTAACAACACCTTGTTTTGTATGGGCGAACCTCCACGGATATAAAGCTGCCCTCCCTGGTCGCCGGTGAAAATAACGCCCGGAAGCACCTGTAAATACTGAGCAAGGTCGGGCTGCCCCCCAATGGCAGGTATCTGCTTGATTTGTTTTGGGGTTATCTTAACAAGAGACGTTCGCGTTTCGGTCCTGGCTTCTTCTCGTTCGGCTGAAACCTGTATTTGTTCCAGCATATATGCTCCTTTTTCAAGGTAAAGCTTTTTTGTGATAATTTCGTCAGCTCTTACGTTTACTTCCATCTGCAATGTATCAAAACCGAGATAGGTAACCATTAAGGTGTATTTCCCGGGTGGAATTTGGGAAATGGCAAAATATCCGTTTACATCAGTTGCAGAACCATAAGAAGTTTTATACAAATAAACATTGGTAAAAATTACCGGTTCTCCGGTTTCCTTTTCATACACAAATCCCCTGATTGTTCCATACTGCGATTTAACTGCCTGCGGAAATAATATAAACGAAAGAAAAAATAGTATAAAAAGAGAAATATAATTT
>JAIORT010000617.1 GCA_021107975.1 Bacteroidales bacterium
AAATGACCTAAAATGCATCTACAATTTTTACTTTTTTAAACCTGCCAAATTCTATTATTTCATTTCTGATTTGGGTGTAGTAATCCTTGTTTTTGAGGTTTTTTGAAAAGAGTTCAAGGACATCAATATTATTACACAATATCAAATTCATATTTTTCCAAACACCCGGCTTAAGATTGAAGCCATCGATCATTATCTCCGATACACCACACTCCATAAAGACATTTAAAATTTCAGTTAAATCGCCTTTCTTGACCGTTGGATATATTGGGCCAAAAAAAACATTGGTTCTAATTCCTTCACCCGAACATTTTCGTATAACATCTAGTCGCTCATCAATAGAAGATGAATTTGGCTCAAGTAATTTTCTTTCGACATCATTCAGTGTCGCAATACTGACCATTACCTCCGCGTCGGAAAACTTTGATATAATATCAATATCTCTAACTATTAGATTGGATTTAGTTTGGATGCAGATTGGAAAATCGTGCATTAGAAGTTGTTCTAAACAATATCGCGTGAGCTCATATTTCTCCTCAACAGGCTGATAAGGATCCGTAACTGTTGAAATTGCAACAACACCAGGTTTTTTCCTTTTTAGTTCTTTTGAAAGAATAAGGGGAATATTTACTTTAACATCAACAAAATTTCCCCAGTTTTCCCTACTGATTCTCAACACGTTTGGAACATAACAATACGCGCAATTATGTTCGCAACCCCTATACGGATTTAAAGAATAATCAAGTCCAGGAAGTCTAGATGGAGATAACGCAGTTTTACAATCAATCTGTCTGATCTTCATAAAATCCCCTAGAAATCCTCAAGTCTTTTCTGATATAACTGACTTTTGAGGACAGCGCTGTTTTTAATCCATCTCTGAAGTGGGATATCCATTTTCTCAGATGCATGGACAAGTGCTTCATGTAAAGTATCAAATTTTCGATATGGTTCTTTCAATGCTCTTCTTACACTCTCGCGGACATTCCATACACCTATTGGCATAATGTACCCAGGATGTGACTCACGCATTATTATTGCTCCAGCCTGACGTCGCTCCTTGTTTAACAATTCGTTTACTGCAAGACGTGCAGCATAATAACAACCACCTATTTCGGCATAAGTCGTCCTGCCCTTGTAAAATTCATAACTGTTAAACATTGATATGGATGATCCATAGGGGTTCCACGTTGTATTTGGATACCACGCCTCAATAAGTTCATATTGCCATTCACTTGGCATCATCAAAACAATCCACCTGTTGTCAAACTGGTTCAGATAATAAATTCTAAATTCGTTGATGTACGGGCGTGTCTTTGTTTTTTTCATTAACTCTTTGCCAAGCATTGAATCGACAGCAGTAATACTCCACCTGGTGGGAACAAACCTTCTGTACTTATTAATTCCAAAAGCTCCGACACTAAAAGCTCGTTGAATTTTAGATATTTTTACTCCATCTCTGTACAGATCCAAAACAGCAGATCTAGCCTTCAAATCAGTATCATAAAATGCCTTCTCGATGTGCTGTTCATATTTTGGATTGGTGATATCAAACTTCTTAAGTGGTGCAGAAGGGCCATGAGGCTGTGCAGAATCATAAAAAGCAATTCGCCCTCGAGGTTTTTTTTCAAAAATAGCCTCAGTAAAAACACTGTTTTTAGAAAGCGCAAGTTCGCGAGTAAAACCTACAATTTTGTTTGGATTTTCAACATCAAATACATCAACATTATACGTTCCACGAATAAGCATAGAGCGGAAATCCACAATATCATCGATGCTTTTATCCAACCAAAGCTCAGGAGTATCAATAAGGGAAGTATCCCCCATAACTGGAGGAATCATAGGTCCAATTGATACTTTTGGATATCCGAATCTACCAATAAAAACACTTGGTGGAGAAGAACCACCTAAACTAAGCTTATCAATCAAAGGCGTTACCTTATCGCGTGAATGAAACTTTACAAGAACAGGGCAACGTGATCTGCCACACAAAAGCTTTGTACCGCGACAAAGTCCACATAGACTCGTAGATTCTTCTTTTGGAACTGATAAAAGTTTCTTTTGTTTCTTTGAATCAAGTTTAGTATTCTTCAACATTGTATCATTAGCTATTTTGTTTTAAATATCTTACCCCAGGATAACTAAAAGTATAACTTTCTACAAGGTAAAAGAATTTGGTAAGTTACTGAATAAATTCAGTTTATCGTTCAAAATACTTATTTATTAGATGGTGTATTTCGACATCTATTATGACAACAAAAAAAAGTGGCAGTAGTAGGAAAAGATCAATGCCTGCGGAACCTAAAAAAGCAAATCCAAATGTAAA
>JAIORT010000197.1 GCA_021107975.1 Bacteroidales bacterium
TCTTTACCGGTATAAATTTAAAAGCCTACCGGCATGTGGCTGATTTTTTTGATATCAGACTCGGTGTTACTTTTTAAAATAAACCCAAACAAGCCATTTGATAAATCAAAAGGTAGATTTGAAAAATAAGTTTAAACTTTATCGTACTGATTATTAAATTTGCAAATGAAAAAGCAGAAAATATATTTATAGTCTGACATTCGTGATATTAAAATGAAACAAAAAATATTACCGGCGCTTTTATTAACTCTAATACTGTCATGCTCTGTTGTAGCTCAGCAAAATAATACTATTGACAGCCTTGAAAATCTTTTAAGCACTAATCTCCCCGACACTTCCCGTTTATCTATACTAACAAAGCTAACTAAGTTTTATTTAAAACAAAAAGGCGGACTTGAAATGGCAAAGAATTATGCAGATGAAGGATTTAAACTTACTGAAGAAAAAAGTCTGAAAGTGCCATACAAACTGAATTGGGCTATGGCGAAAATTTACCATAAATTGTCAAAACCGCACAAGGCTGTTGATGAAATGAAAATAGCAGTTAAAAAACTCTCAGGTTCAGAAAATACTGCCGAAATAGCAGAGGCAAGCAATTTCCTGGGTTGGCTTTATTATTATGCAGGCATGTTTACCGAGTCTATTGAGACTTATAATCAGAATATCGAATTTGCCCGGGAAAACCAAATAGATTCCATCATCCCTTCAGCTTACAGCGGAATAGCTTATGTTTATTATAACCTCGAACAGACAGAAGATGAAAAGAGAACTCTTTACCTGATGCTGGAAGCCTCGCGGCAGGAAAACGATATTAAATCGGAAGCAGAGGCGTATTTCAAGCTGGGAGATATCGGAATGATGCAAGACAGCAATTTTGTATTTGCCATTGAAAATTATAAACAATGCCTGAAACTCAGGAAAGAATTGTTTGACACATCATATATTGCATTTACCATATTGCGCATTGGCTGGAATTATTATTTGAATGGAGATTTAGATACGTCTTTGTATTATTTCTTCAATTCGCTTGATTACAGCATTCCCATCAATAAGCTTATGAGCATTACTAATGCTTATGGAAATATCGGCACGATTTACCGCGATAAAAAGGAATATAAAAAGGCTTTGAAATATTACGATAAAAGCATCAAATATTCTATTAAAGCCAATGACATGTATAATCTTTCGTGGCTCTATAAAGATATGAGCACAATGTATGCTTCGCTCAGTGATTATAAAATGGCTTACGAAAACCTTCTTCTGCATAAAAGATACAGCGATTCTCTTGAAATGAAAAAGTATAACAAGAGTATGGCAGATGCTCGCACCCGTTACGAAGCCGATAAAAATCAAAAGGAGCTTGAATTTCTATCCTTCAAGTTAGAGCAACATAAATATTTTACTTATGGTTTTGCAGGAGCTATTTTTCTGGTAGTTGTTATTGGGATACTCTTAATACGGCAGAATAAGCTCAATGCCAAACGAAGGATTTCGGAGATGAACCACAAAATATCAGAAATGACACAGAAGAATCTCAGGCAGCAGATGAACCCGCATTTTATTTTCAATACTTTGAACTCTATCCAGTATTATATGTATCAGCACGATAAAATCTCGACCAATAATTATCTGACTAAATTTTCGAGCCTGATGAGAAAAACGCTTGAGAACTCACAGCATACATCTATTCCTATCAAAGACGAAATTGATGCTCTTGAATTATATCTCCAGCTTGAATCATTACGCTTTAAAGAGAAATTTGATTACGAGATTAATATAGACGAAGAAATTGACACTTTGCTCTATAAAATCCCAACCATGCTGATACAGCCTTATGTAGAAAATGCTATTTGCCACGGATTGATAAACATGGAAGGGAAAGGCAATCTGAAGGTGGATTTGAAATTATTTAAAGATAGTATTGCCTGTACCATCAAAGATAATGGGATTGGACGGGAAGCTGCACAGGAGATAAAGAAGAAAAAAAACAGCGATCACAATTCGCTGGGAACAACCATCACAGAGTCGAGGTTAAAACTGGTTAATGCCCTGTACGGCAAAAACATGAAGATAGAATATGCTGATTTAAAAGATGAAAATGGAAATCCATGTGGAACAAGGGTAGAAATACATATACCTATAATGACTTAATATTAATAGTGCCTAAATATTGAATGACAACTGAATGACAACTGAATGACAATTGAATGACAACTGAATGACAATTGAATGACAACTGAATGACCAATAACTTATAACTATTGACACATTACCAATAACAATAACTACGAAATAATGAAGCTAAAAACCATAATTATT
>JAIORT010000318.1 GCA_021107975.1 Bacteroidales bacterium
CTTTACCGGTTTAATAGATTCGAATAAATTCCGATTAGTTTCTTTTCCATAAAATCCCACCTGTATTTTTTATCAACCGCTGCTATTCCGTTATCACTATATTTCCGAAACAGTTCAGGATTATTCAGTATTTTTAGAATTGCCCCTGCTATTTCTTTTGGTTCTTCCGGGTTTACCGCAATACCAATGTTTTCCTTTTTAATATAGTCGTTGATATGCCCGAAATTACTTCCGACAATAGGCAACCCGTAGTTCATATATTCAAATATTTTAATCTGAAGTATTATTCTGTGTGTTTTAATTGGTAAAAATATACCCAAGCCGATCTTGCTTTTATTATAAAATTCAGAAACGCGGGTATAAGGTACTGAGTCGTGAAGAATTACATTTCCCTCCAAATTATTTTGTTTAATGAATTCCTGCATCTCAGATTTCAGGTTTTCCGGAAAGTACGAACCAAGGAATAATACTTTCAGGTTATTTTTTTCTCTTGAGGCAATTTTGGCAGCCTCAAGAATTTTAAACGCTCCCCGCAACTTAGTTATACCTCCGCAATATATAACATCGTAAATTTTATCCTTGTAATCAGTGTTCTCTCTTGTATTCTCAAGATTTGTGTAATTATAAATAATATCAACTTTGTCAGAGGGAATCTTTTTACGGAATCTGTCTCTCAGGTTTTCTTCGGTTGTAATGATAAAATCATAATTTTTCGCACATTTTATTTCCCAGCGCCTGATATATTCAGCATAGATATTTTTTATAAAAGTAAATATCCCTTTGGTATTTAAGTAATCGAGTATATTTTCGGAATGAGGTTCATGTACGTCGTAAATGACGATTGGCTGGCAGGGGAGGAGTTTTAATTTTTTACCAATCTTATTTACTCTCAGGTCGTGGAAGTGATAAACGTCAGCCTTTATTGCTGCGGCTTTACTGAACATTTTTGAGTAAAGTCCTCCGGGAAAGATTTTATTAAATAAATAATTTAAAAATCTATTCTTTACATAAATTCTCCTTTTGATTTTTATAAAATTTATTCCCTCTTCAGTAATACCTTTTTCAGCCTTGTTGCCGGCAAGTATATAATGTACATCATACCCGTTTTTTTTCAATGATAAAGCCTCTTTCCAATAAACCCTGTCATCCAGCAGATTATGGATGTCAGCTAAAAAACACACCTTTGTTGTATTACTTTTCATTTAGTATTCGATTATTTAATAAACTCCCTCAACCTGGCAAATATTTTATTGGCTTTTGATACCTTATCCTGATAAACCATTGGTTTTATTTTACCTATTTCATGCACATCCTGTTCGGTAAGATTAAGCATTTTTTTAATCATGCCGATATTCTGAGGACTGTTTTTCAGGTTATCCCTGTCATGAATATCAAGCGCTTGTTCTCTTGTTATTTCTCCGTTTCTTGCCATAGTGCTTAATTGAACGATCCGTCTGGAATATCCAAACCGCTGTTCGCGGACATAATTTGTAAATGGCTCTGCCAGGCAATCGAAATGCTTGGTATATCCCGAACCGCTATGATCTTCCCAATCCATCTCTTGTTGTATTATTTTCCCCATTTCTTCATCCGTAGGGTTGTCGATATAAAATAACGGATCAATCTTTTTACCAAATCGCCCGGTCTTTGTAAAAAAGTAATTTGAGAAATAGTTCTGGCGCGGATAAATTAAGAACCTTCGAACATCTGCTTTTGTAATTCCTTTTGTATTGGTAAGTATATGCTTTAAACGTACTGTGTCATAAATGTTTTCAGGAGTAAAGGAATCATCTTCCAAAGGAGAATGCCCAAGTAAGATCAATGGAATTTTATACGTTTCCGATATTTTCAACATGCTATTCATAATACCAATGCCACACACTCCACAAATTTCACCTGATTTAACAAGTGCTTGCCGGTAGATATTTTTCAACAAATTCAGGGAAGGATGGATAAAAATATGATCGACACCGATTTTTTCCACAGCACGTTTAATATTTTGTAAAGCCAGTTCACTAAAAAAGCCGTTGTCATAAGTATATGTCAGCACATTGAGTTTATAAACCTTAGTGGCAAGATATAAAATGTAAGTGCTGTCTTTACCTCCGCTCAAAGGCACTAATGCGTCATAAGTCATGTTTTTCCTCTTTGCTTTTTGAAAATAAGCTCTAAGAAAATTTTCTCCTATCGGCTTAAAAACTTTTTTGTTTTCACATCTGTTGCAAACACCTTCTTGATTAATTATAGTGCCCGGTATTTCGTCAGTCAGAATACATTTGGTACACCTGTCCATTTATTTTATTGTT
>JAIORT010000612.1 GCA_021107975.1 Bacteroidales bacterium
TGGTCTTTTGTGGCACCAATGAGAATGTTTGCTTTTCCTATCAAATTGATACCGCTGATAATACTCTAAAAGAAGAATATGTTATTAGTCCCTTTGAGCCAACTTTTTTTCCTCCATCTATCAATTCCAATCAGGAAGTATATAGTCACTACTGGACTTTCTACGATGCTGCCGATTGCCCCACTGCCTACACTCTTCCTAATTACATGGAATCCTTTGTTATGTCCGGAGATGGTTCTACAATAGTAATGAGATTGGCTTTGAATTATAACCGGACGTTGCTCTTCTCTATACAGGGTAACCAGCCATTGTGGGAAACCCCCCATGAGCAGCCATACTACATAAGTGGTATATCATATAATGGCTCGGTGATAATAATGTACGATGATAACAATTTCCATCGTGTTACAAAAGAGAGCTACCAACCGGTCTGGACATATCCAAGAGAAGGGGGAATAGGTGGAGGAAAGATAACCTCAGATGGTTCCTTTGTGTTCTTTACTCAAGGATCAAATATATTTAAGATGGATATTGAGACACTTGATACCTTATGGACAGCCTCTGTAGATGAGGGTTCGGTGGGGAAAATATGGTGCGCCGGCAATGACAGTATTTTTGCAGCCAACTCTGAGGCAGTTTATCTTTTCGATACCTCAAGTGGCACATGCCTCTGGAGAAGACCTTTCTCGTGGAATCCACCTTATTATATGGGAAGAACAATATCAAAAGATGGCAGCATCATTGTTACAAAAAAAGATGGTATCTATCCACCGACCCCTACGACCAAAGACGCATGGATAAAGGTTTACAAGTGGAGTGAGGGAACGAGTGAATATCAATTCTGTTTTGAGAGCATCTTTGATTATGGCGAGTTTATGACCAAATTATGTGCTATATCAATCTCTCCTGAAAATAGTAAACTTGTGGTTGCTTCTAACGATAGAACCGATAATACCGGGGGTGGTAACGACTTTTACTCTGCCACTGTAAGGATGTTTGATTTAGTGAATAATACTTTAATTTGGGAGCGTTGCTGGCTTCCTGGTGGGGTATCACAAGGTTTTGGCATTACAGCAGGGACTGCTTCATTCTCCCTTGATGGTTCAAAAGTGGTAATGGGATTTTTTGGTGACAATGGAAATATAATGGATGATTTTTTGATATTTGAGAGCAATAATTCCGAAGAAATATTTGCGTTGAATTCTCCGGGTTCTCCCTATTTGGTTTGTATGTCGGAAGACGGAATGCATGCTGTTGCTGCAGCTAAAGCTGTGCCAATGTCAGTGGCTGGTAGTGGGACATATCTTTACGCTGCAATTTCTACGAATGAACTTGGTAATATTACCGGTATAGTTGACCTTGAACATGCGGAGAACGATAGCGGAGCAATTGTTATCCTTGAGGGAACAGACAAATACGACACCACTAATGCATCCGGCTATTACTTGATTGAGAATGTATTGGAAGGAAATTACAACCTGACAGCAAATAAAGATCCTTGGTATGTTCTTGAAACAACGCAGGTTGCGGTAACTGGTGGCGTTACTGATACAGCAGATTTTCTACTCCAGTCAGCACTCCCTGCTCCGGAAAATCTTATAGCAGATGGTTACGAAGGATATATTGACTTAACATGGACATCATCAGGAACGCCATGGCCCAAGGAGTGGACGTTCTACGATGATGGCAGTTTTGAATCAGGTATCGCCTCAAACAATGGTGGCACTAATCTGACTGCAATGCGATTTACACCAAATGCTTATCCTGCTATGCTGGATTCTGTGAAATTCTATGTTTATGATTATGGAACTCCTACGCTACCTGTTGATATATATATTATAGAGGATGATGGAATCGGTGGATCACCGGGAACTCCAATTGCAGGTCCTTATAATGTTACTCCAAATGGACCTGGTTGGACTTACTTAGATATACCTGATAATGTAATGATTGATTCAGGTGATTTCTATGTATCCGCATTTTACCTTGAATCCGGTGGCCCATATATTGGATTAGATACAGACTTGGAGTATTATTATGATCGTAACTGGTGGGGATATGGGGGACCACCACCTTGCAATTGGGACCATCTTGGAGATATTGGTACGGGTACTTACGATTACGATCTTGGCTATCGGGCTTTGGTAGAAATTCATAGCTTGGAATATAAAATATACCGTGGAAACCAATCAGGTGGCCCTTATGATCTCATCGCCACTATTATAGCCCCTGATACAACTTACATTGATTACAATGTTACTACAGGAAACACTTACTACTATGTTGTCTCTGCTTATTATCCTCC
>JAIORT010000645.1 GCA_021107975.1 Bacteroidales bacterium
GCAAGAGCAAAATATATTCGTGTTAATTCGTGTAATTCGTGTCAAGGAACAAGAATCAAGATAAAAGTAACCTTTTTATGAAAGAAAGTTCTCTACGCCGGAAAATCCTTAATCCTTATACAAATCTTAAAGGTTACAATTGTTTTGGCTGTTCTCCGAACAACATTTATGGTCTTCGTATGGAATTTGTTGAAGAGGGGGACTTTATTATCAGCGAGTGGATCCCTGTAGATTATTTCAGCGGTTATAAAAACGTTCTTCACGGAGGTGTTCAGGCAACATTAATGGATGAAATTGCAAGCTGGGTGGTGCAGATAAAGCTTAAAACTGCCGGCGTAACAGCTAATCTGAATATTAAATATAAAAAGCCGGTATTTATTAGCAATGATAAAATTTTGATTAAAGCACGTATTGAAAAATATATGAAAAAAATTGCATATATCCACACCGAATTATATAATTCCGAAGGAGAGCTTTGCAGTGAAGGAGAGGTAAAATATTTCATTTATCCCGAAGAATATGCACGCGAAAAGTTATACTTTCCTGAGTATGACAGGTTTTTTGAAAAATAATTTTAAGTGCCTATATGGATTAAATCTATTTAAGAGTACTTTGAAAAAATCTGTGAAAATTTGTGTAATCCCTGCCTTTGCCGCCTGCCTGACGGCAGTCAGGGCAGGCAGGTGTGGTGAAAAAAAGATATCACCACAGATAGACACAGATAAACACAAATAATCTGAGAAAATAAAATTAACATTCTCCTGTGAATAAAATTTTTCGATATGGGTTATAACTTATCATACAATATACGACCTTTGTGCAGCGTTGAGTTCCAACAGAAATGAAATCGTTAATATACATATTATTTTCAGGAATTATTTTTATCTTTTATATTCCGTTTCGTGCCTTTTCGCAATTTCCCGAAAACCGGATATCAAAGCAAGAGTATATTGAATTATATAAAGATATTGCTATTGAAAAAATGAATATGTTTAATATACCTGCAAGCATTACACTTGCACAGGGAATACTTGAATCAGGACACGGTAACAGCAAACTCGCGAAAAAGGCAAATAACCATTTCGGTATTAAATGCCATAATGAATGGAATGGAAAGACCTTCCGAATGGATGATGATGCTAAGAATGAATGTTTCAGGAGATACAAAAGCCCTCATGACTCTTTTAAAGACCACTCGTACTTTCTGTCATCACGCGACCGGTATTCTTTTTTATTCGAGCTTGATATAACCGATTACAAAGGCTGGGCAAAAGGACTGAAAAAAGCCGGATATGCCACAAACCCAAAATATCCGCAACTTCTAATCAACATCATTGAAGAATTTAGCCTATATGAGCATGATAATTATTACAATAAAGATTTTGCCGGACTGCAAAAACTTCAGGTAACAAAAGAAGTCAGCTATCGCAATAAAACTATTTCACCGGATGATTTCGAACTTTTAACAATCGGCGCTGCCAACAGGGAAATTTATATTAATAACAGCGTAAAATTTATTTTTGCCAAAAGAGGAGATGACTTTTATAAAATCGCACAGGATTTTAATATTTATACCTGGCAGGTTTATAAATACAATGATCTGAAAAAGAAAGATAATATAAGAGAGGGTCAGATGATTTATTTAGAAGCTAAAAAAAATAAAGGTAATAAACCATATCATATTGTACAACCCGGAGAAACACTTCACTGCATTTCTCAGCTTTACGGCATAAAGCTGAAGCAATTAAGTAAGTTTAACACCTTATATAAAAATGCCAGACTCTATCCTGATCAGAAGATAAAGCTCAGAAAATAAAAAAGGATGTCCCGTGTCTGAGACATCCTTTACAGATTTAAAAATAACCTGTCAGTTTATTTTATAAATACTTTTTCAGTATAAAGGTCGGTTCCCGTATTAACTTTTACAATATAATATCCTGCTTCAGTATTTACATCAATTTTATTCAGAGAGTTATTCAGGAGTTTTGTTTGTATTATTTCCTGTCCCATAGTGTTGCAAATACTAACATCTCCCTGTATTGCCTTCTTAGTATTATTTCTTATATAAACACTGTTTTCGACTGAATATATTGTAATGTCTTGATTTGTTACAACATCTAATGGCTGATCCTCAATGCCGACAACTCCAAAATGAATAATAAATCTGGCAGGATCATCTTCCGGGTTTGCAACGAAAGTATATTCATTTTGTTCAGTAAGGTCAGTCATTGCACCTTCCTGTAAGTCCTCAAGATAAATACCTGTTGATAAACCAAAACTTTCAAGGTCTGAAGCAATAATAGT
>JAIORT010000684.1 GCA_021107975.1 Bacteroidales bacterium
TAGTAACCAATTCTTTAATATAATAAAAAATGACTAAAAAAATATTTATTACAGGTTTTATCATCCTGATGTCGGTATATTTTAATGGCGCCTTAGCCCAGAGTATTGAATTTACAAAATATAATTTCCCGAATCATCGAGAAGAACTTAGTAAGGCACTTGATAATATAAAAGCAGGTGATAAATACTATGAAAAAGGACCCGGTATATACCGCTTAGCCATTGAAAAGTATTTAAAAGCCAATAAATTCAATCCGAATAATGCCTTGCTTAATTATAAGATCGGCAGATGCTTCTTGGACGACAACGACAAATACGATGCAATTAAATATCTTGAAAAGGCATATAGCCTCGATCCCAGGATAAGCCTCGAAATGAAGTATAATGACGTAAACTATCTTTTAGCCCGGGCTTATCATTTAGATTATCAGTTCGACAAAGCTATTGATAAATACACAGAACATAGAAATTCGTTAACACCTGAGCAATTAGACAGAGAAGATAAAATAATCGATAGAAGAATTGAGGAATGCACCACTGCAAAAGAAATGGTGGCGAACCCCGAAAGGATTTTTGTTGACAATATGGGCAATGTGGTCAATTCTGCTTATCCCGATTACAGACCACTGGTCGTCCCCGAAGAAAACATGATCTTGTTCACTTCGTCAAGGGAAAATACAACAGGTGGAAAAAGGGATGATGATTCTTATTATTTCGAAGACATTTATGTAACCTATTATGAAGACGGAAAGTGGTTACTACCCGACAATGTATATGCTCTTAACAGCAATAACCACGATGCCACTGCCGGAATTTCATCCGATGGTACTATCCTGTATGTTTACAAATCTTCAGGGGGAAATAATCTTTACGAAAGTAAGGTAAGAGATAATACTTATACTATGCCTGAACGATTGTCAAATAATATAAATTCAGGACTAAAGCAGGCTTCCGCATCTTTGACTTTTGATAAAACAACCTTGTATTTCACCGGCTTAAGAGAAGAAGGGTATGGAGGGCAGGATATTTATTATAGCAGGAAAGATGCAAAAGGCAGATGGCAGCAACCGGTAAATATCGGTGCTACAATAAATACACTTTTTGATGAAGAAGGAGTATTTATTACTCCTGATGATAAAACCTTATACTTTAGTTCGAAAGGACATAACTCGATGGGTGGGTATGATATATTCAAATCGGAGTATAAAGATGGAAAATGGTCGAATCCCATAAATCTCGGATACCCGATAAATACTCCGGATGACGATGTGTTTTTTACGATAGCTGCCAGCGGGCAACGCGGTTATTATTCCTCGAGGAAAAAGGATGGATATGGCGGACAGGACCTTTATATAATCACATTCCTCGGGGCTGCCAAACCCATGGTCATTAACTCGGAAGAAGCAGAACTTGCATATAAAGTAGCTGCATTTGCACCGAGACCCGATCTAAAAATAGAACAGAATACAATACTCATAGGTGTTATCCTCGATGCCGAAACGCTTGAGCCTTTGCAGGCAACCATTGAAATAATTGACAACACAAAGAGTGAATTAATGGCAATTTTTGAATCGAACAGTACTACCGGTGCTTATTTACTTTCCCTTAAGCCAGGCATGAACTATGGTATATCGGTTAACAAGAAAGGCTATCTGTTCCATTCGGAAAATTTTGACATACCAGAAAATGCTATTGCCAAAAAAATCAAAAAGGACATTTTACTGAAAAAAGTAGAGGTTGGTAGTAAAATAGTCCTGAACAATATTTTCTTTGATTTCAATAAATCCACATTACGTCCCGAATCCGTAGCCGAATTAGACCGTTTATATAAATTGCTTAATGAAATGCCAACATTAAAAATTGAGATTTCAGGACATACCGATAACATCGGATCGGCAACATACAATCAAAAGCTGTCGGAAAACAGGGCAAAAGCAGTCGTTAATTACTTAACCAAGAAAGGCATAAATAAAAACAGTTTAATCTTTAAAGGCTATGGTTTTACTCAGCCAATCGCTACTAACAAAACTGCTAAAGGACGGCAGTTGAACCGTAGAACTGAGTTTAAGGTGTTAAAGAAATAATTATGATTGATTAATCATCGAGCCACTTTATCTTTGTGCTTATGCCAATGATATTAATAATTGGGATGGTGGATATATTATTGTTGGTGTAGTAGAAGAAAATGAAAAAGCAAAACTACCTCCTGTTGGATTAAAATCAAATCAACTGGACGCAATTCAAGTGTTAACTTTATTTTTCTATTTACAGCATGTTCGGGTTGGGTAGCCTTAGAATGTTTTT
>JAIORT010000247.1 GCA_021107975.1 Bacteroidales bacterium
AATCGGAAATAGCTGTCAGAAAAGTAATAGTATTAAGAAGATAGCTTTGTAAATTAAAAAGGCTAAGGCTGAGGTTGAGGCTCCATACGGTGTTCCTTCGGTCGTGAGGGGAAAAATATATCTGTGTTTGTGTGCTCAAGTGTTTATATATTAGAGTTACCAACAAGCCAAAAAAAACGACAGCGGCAATTTTACTATATCAACAAAAAAACGTCCAGTATATTTTATAATAAACTGGACAAATATACTATCTTTGCTGAAATATAAAAAGCATGAAAATATCTGAATACATAGCACTTACTATCGACAGACTTCCGAAAGGCTATGTGTTTACCTATGTCAACTTTAATACTGAGGTAAACAAAAAAGAGGCTGTAATAAAAGTCCTTAACAGAATGGTAGAGTCAGGTAAAATAGCCAAATTATCCAAAGGCAAATACTACAAACCTGAAAATACACCTTTTGGTAGTCTTCAACCCAATCAATCGCAAGTGGTAAAAGATTTATTAGAAGATAATGGCAAAATCATTGGTTACCTTACAGGATACAGCGTATATAATAAACTAGGTTTGACCACTCAGGTAAGCAATACAATACAGATTGGCAGAAACGAAATCCGACCTAATTTTAAACGGGAACGTTACATCATTTCTTTTATCAAACAAAAAAATACTATCACCAAAGAAAACATCCTCTTGCTTCAAGTACTGGATGCTATTCGCTATATTAAAAAAATACCCGACGCCACAATAGAATCTTCATGTATGCAATTATCAGTTATTCTTAAAAATTTATCGGACAAAGACAAAAGCACAATCGTTCGACTCGCATTAAAATATTCTCCCGCTACCAGGGCTTTGTTAGGAGCTTTACTGGATGAATTGCAGCAAACCTCAATAACTGAACAGCTTTACAAAACATTGAACCCAATCACCAAATATGAACTATCAAATGTAGGCAAAGTACTCAGCACTACCGAAAAATGGAATATAATATGAGGTTACACGAAAACATAACCCTTTTCAGGCAAGCCGTGCAGTTCACTTCTGACCAAATGCAAATATTACCAATTTTTGTTGAAAAAGACTATTGGGTTACGTATGCCTTGCACACAATTTTTAGTAATGAGATTGGAAACGATACTGTTTTTAAGGGCGGAACAGCTTTATCGAAATGTTATAAAATGATAGACAGATTTTCGGAAGATATTGATTTGGCTGTATTAAGAAGAGAAGGGGAAACGGATAATAGACTCAAAACAAAAATTAAAACTATAAGCAGAGCCGTAGAAGCTGTTTTGCCCGAAGTTAATATTGAGGGCTTGACCATTAAAATGGGAATGAATCGAAAAACAGCACACACCTACAATAAATTATTTGAAGGCAATTTCGGTCAAGTGAGAGACGTTATCGTGGTTGAGGCTGCTTGGTTAGGATACTATGAGCCATACATAACCAAAAAACTAAATTCATTAGTTGGTGAAATGATGTTAAATAACGGACAAGAGAAAATTGCCCGAGAAAATGGACTAATGCCATTTGATGTTCGCGTATTAGAACCCATAAGAACTCTTTGTGAAAAGATAATGAGTCTTGTTAAATTTTCTTATGGAGAAGACCCAATTGATGACTTAAAGAAAAAAATCAGGCATATTTACGATTTACATCAACTTTTGCAACAAAAAGAGTTTTCAGATTTTTTCAACTCTCCTTCTTTTGATGAAATGCTCCTGAAAGTCGCTAATGATGATGTAAAAAGCTTCAAGAATAATAACCAATGGTTAGCTTATCATCCAAACGAAGCATTAATGTTTAGCGGTTTAGATAATATTTGGAATGAGTTAAAAACTATTTATAACGGTGATTTTAAAAACTTGGTTTATGGTGAATTACCCGAAGATGCAGACATTTTAGAAACAATGAAGAGAATTAAAGATAGGTTGACAAAAATCACTTGGGATATAAAAATAAAAACTAAAGAATGATGATTAAATGACAGGGAAATAAAACGGCCAGTTGGTAACAAAAACTATACTCAATAAGGGTTTTAGTAGTAAAATAAGAATAAATGCAAATAAACAACATAGCGGTTTAAAAGTGAAGTGCTATAAATCCCGCGCTACCTTTAGATTTGACCGTTAGAACCTAAACACATTAACACATGAAACCAAAAACATTAATATTATATTTGATAATTATAGTAACGTTAACTTCTTGTTTTGATAAAATGAAAAAAGTTGATTTAATAGTCCATAATGCGAAAGTTTATACTGTTGACAGTAATTTTACAATACAACAGGCTT
>JAIORT010000839.1 GCA_021107975.1 Bacteroidales bacterium
GGCTATCCTCAACGATAAGTGTTAAAGGTTTATCGTCAATGTTTTGCAGGAGATCTTCAGGTGAATTCAGCAAGGCAGGTTCCATTGCTATTTGTACTTCCGGCTTATCCTCTATTTCCAAAGTAGCCGGCCTGTCTTTAAAACCGGCTTCTTGTTTAGGGGCATTTTGTGTGACCGGCAAACTGACAGTAAACTCACAACCTTCACCCGGCTGGCTTTTCACTTTGATTTCACCTTTCATTAATTCCACTAATTCCTTGGTCAATGACAATCCAATTCCGGTTCCTTCACCCGGACGGGTTGATGAGCTGTCAACCTGGTAAAAGCGGTCAAAAATATGCGGCAGTTCTTTAACCGGAATACCAATACCTGTATCTTTTATTTTTAATATCAGCTTTTCAGAAGAAGTTTCATTTGATTTATTTACATGAAAAATGACTTTTCCACTTCTGGATGTAAACTTTATTGCATTGGATAACAGGTTGGAAATGATATTGAACAATTTATCAGGATCATGGTCCATATTAACTTCTTCGATTTCATTGTAAAACACAAGCTTGATACCTTTCGAATCGGCAAGTGATTGGAATGACTCAGTGATATACTGTAAATAGGGTATAACATCAGCCTGAACAGGTTGAACCTCCATCTTTCCAATTTCCAGTTTAGACAGATCCAGCATTTGGCTAACAAGGTGAAGCAGGTTTCCTCCGCTTCGTTTTATCATGTTCAGCGATTCTTCAAAACGGTTTATGTCTCCGGGTTTCAGTCGCGATTTTATTTCGTCAATCATTCCCAAAATAACTGTAAGAGGTGTGCGAAATTCATGGGTGATATTGGTGTAAAGCTGGCTTTTCAACGTATTCAGTTTCCTGAGTTGGACTGCCTCCCGTTGAACAAGCTGGCGTTTGAGCTGGTAACGGTAAAATCCGAATATAATGCTTCCCAATACAAGGATATATAAGCCATAAGCCCACCATGTTTTCCACCAGGGGGGATAAATAATAATCTTTAAATATGATGTTTGTTCCAACTGTTCATTATATCCGTTTTCTGCTTTAACCCTGAAAATATATTCTCCCGGCGTAAGATTTGAATAGGAAGCAAAACGGCGTTGCGTTTCCACCCAATCCCTGTCAACTCCTTCTAATTGATGGTAAAAGCGGAGCATATCATTTGGGCGTAAAACAATTGCAGAATATTCAAAAGTCAGGAAATTTTGTTTATGGCTTAATTCAATTTGATGAAGGTTAAAAAGGGAAGTGTCGGTATTCAACTCCTTTTCAAATACTTTGATAGAAGTCAGGTATGGCAGCGGAATTTCTTTGTTTGGCATAAGGCTGTCGGGATGGAAGAATCCGAGTCCCCGGCGATAACCGATCACCATCTGCCCATCTGCAAGTTTTTGAATGGTTCCGGGTATATATGAACTACGATTGGCAAAGGTGTCATAAGTTTTTATTCCATCATTATGAGTAAAAATGGCTGTTTCCCCGGTTTCAGGATTCAGCATTTCCAATCCTGCCCCGGTGAGCATCCATAATCTGTTTTTATCATCTAATGCAATTTTGTGAATAAAATTACTAACCAACCCGTTTTTGCCGGAATACTTGAATTGGACAGCCTGCATAGGAAAATCAGTATCTATTAATCCTAATCCATTATCTTCAGTACCTACCCAAATAATGTTTTTTTGACCTTTTGCATAACATGTTAAATTATAAGATACATACCCGGAACTATCCTGATTTGAAAAATAGATAAGTGTATCTTTTTCGGGAGAATAAAAACCATATCCCCTTTCATAAATTCTGAACCATATTCTGTTGTCTTTGTCAATAAACAAACTCTTGAATTCAGGAGCACTTCTGTCTGAACTAAAATATTCACTCCAATTTATAACATCCTCCAACTTGTTTTTTATAAAATTCATTCTTTGCAATCCATAGTTTCTGCTACTAAGCCATATATCTCCGTTTTTATCCTGAACCATATCGGTAAACAATGGATTGCTTTTAAATTCAAGTTCAACAGGAATAAGGGTTTTCCTGTCTTGTGACAGATGAAAAAATTCATTCTGACAAACAATCCATATTATTCCATCAGAAGATTGAAAAATAGAATTTATTGATTTTTCATCCAAAGTACTTACCGGTAATTCCAAATAATCGAATTGCTGCATAGAGGGATCAAAAAAGTGCAGACCATCTGCATTTTGTTCTGCCAGAAAAATTAATCCCGTTTGTTCATCCTCAAATATGTCCCATGTTATATAAGATTTATCCTCAGCCGTAG
>JAIORT010000752.1 GCA_021107975.1 Bacteroidales bacterium
GAGCCGGAGGATAAAAAGGAGCCGGAGGATAAAAAGGAGAGAAAATATGAAAGGCAAACCCGACCTGAAAGGGCACAAAGGGGCAAACCCTATGAGAAAAAGAAAGATGAGTACTCCTTTGAATTTGAAGGATTGGTATCAAGTGAAGGAGCTTTGGAAATTATGCAGGACGGATATGGTTTTCTCAGGTCTTCGGATTACAATTACCTTAATTCACCTGATGATATTTACGTATCACAATCACAAATCAAACTTTTCGGGTTAAAGACCGGTGATACCGTAAAAGGAAGTATTCGTCCGCCAAAAAACGGTGAAAAGTACTTCCCGCTTATTAAAGTTGAAAAAATAAACGGAAGAAAAGCTGAAGATATACGCGACAGGATTCCATTTGATTTTCTCACTCCCTTATTCCCTGAAAAAAAATATAACCTTACCGGACACCCTGAAGAAACCCATTCCACCAGGATTATCGATATGTTTTCTCCTATAGGGAAAGGACAAAGAGGACTGATTGTAGCACAGCCAAAAACAGGAAAAACAGTCTTGCTCAAAGAAATAGCTAATGCCATTGCCTCGAATCACCCTGAAACTTACCTGATAGTTTTGCTGATTGACGAAAGACCTGAAGAGGTTACAGATATGGCAAGAAACGTTAAAGCTGAAGTAATTTCTTCAACATTTGACGAACCTGCAGAAAGGCATGTTAAAATTGCAAACCTTGTTTTGGAAAAAGCAAAAAGAATGACTGAATGCGGACATGATGTTGTAATATTGCTCGATTCAATCACTCGTTTGGCAAGAGCTTATAATACTGTTGCTCCGGCATCAGGTAAAGTTCTGTCGGGTGGTGTTGAGGCTAATGCTTTACAAAAGCCTAAACGTTTCTTTGGCGCTGCCAGGCAAATTGAGAACGGCGGTTCGCTTACAATAATTGCTACGGCGCTGACTGATACCGGTTCAAAAATGGATGAAGTGATATTCGAAGAGTTTAAAGGTACAGGTAATATGGAACTTCAATTAGACAGAAAATTGTCAAATAAACGAATTTATCCTGCTATTGACATTGTTGCCTCAAGTACAAGAAGGGAGGATTTACTGATTGATAAAGAGCAACTGCAAAGGATATGGATATTAAGAAATCATCTCGCAGATATGAACCCGCTTGAAGCTATGGAATTTTTAAAAGATAAAATGAGATTTACTGAAACTAATGAAGAATTCCTGATCTCAATGAACGGGTAGGTTTATCAGGCGTCTAAGGAGCAACTTTTACCGGCATAGTCTGCTTTTACTGCATCAATCCTGATTCAATCAGTTTTTCGGGGTCATTCACAATTTGAATGATTCTCCATGGGGTTTTAAAAGGTGTCTTCGTTTTTACTTTTATTCCGTCAGGAAAAGGAACCAAATAACAATCAAATTCAAGTTCATCTTCCTCATCTCTTTTTAGTGTCATTCTTGCATAATCAGCCAGGTTGGCTTCATGTATTGAAACATACAAACCATTTTTTAATTCAAATGTAACAGGTGTATTTACCGTTTCAATCTCTTTAACAGATGTGTTATGATAAAGACGTTCGTAACCTATGGAATCAGCAGGTATCCACCAGGCAATGCCATCCGAACCAAGCTTAAACTCAGTTTCTTCCGAAACGATATCAACATTCGTCAGTCCTTCCTGTTCGGGAAAAACATACCTGAAGCCTATACCATTGTTAAATACTCTGAAAACAATATCGAATTTCCTGCCTAAGGCACCTTCTTGCTGCAGGGATATAGTAAGTTCATTATATTTACTTTTAACCGAAAAAAAATCGCCCAAAACCGTATCCCTGATTTCATTAACAGACCTGGTTTTCCTGGCAGTAAGGACAAATCCGTCAATCAGAGAATCATTATCTTTTAAAACAAAACCGAGAGACGACCAGCCAATGACAATCTCTTTATTATAATATACCAAATAATACGGTTCACCCTTATTCAGATTAAAATAAACATGTATCCTTGAATCAGGCGAAGGCACAATTGCTTCAAAGCTGTCTTTTGGCTTGTTACACGAAAATATCAGGGGCAAAAGCAGGATTAAAAAATATTTTTTTATAGACATCATAACAGAATTTTATAACTCGCTAAATTATAAATGTATTTGGAGAGAATGAATAAATATTTATTAAAAAAAACTCAACAAAAATCCATCTTCCGGATCGAGCATAGAATTAATGAGCCTTGCACCTTGATATTTTGAAATGTCTTCGGATTTTATTTTTTTAGAAATTATTTTACCTTCATCCAG
>JAIORT010000977.1 GCA_021107975.1 Bacteroidales bacterium
TTTCTGGCACGTGATAGTGCTTCTTTCCCCCATGGAAACCAATCGACCGGATTATAGGCATGCTGTAATAAATATGGACTTTTTTCATTTATTAGAGCATTTTGAGTACTTTTCATTTCTTCAATTGGATTTCACCAACGTCTGTACATAGCTACTACCTTTAATGATATTACTTATTCATAATATCAGGATACGTTAATATCATTAACCGCTATCATTCGATGATGGCTTCTATTGTGACATTGGTTTTCATAGAATTGATAACAAGTGCACTTTGTTCGACCTGCTTAACTATCTTTTGTACGTTTTCTTTATCACTATCTGTCTTTATTCTTGATTTCACAGCGATTTTTGTGAACATTAACTGGCCATCCACTTTTTCAAGTACACCTTCTGCACTGGATTCATAAGACATTAGATTGATGCCAGCTTTCTTTGCCTTTGTAATAAATGTTGTCAGGCAACATGCATGAGCAGATGCAACAAACAGTTCTTCAGGACTGATAAACCCTTCAGGTCCATGAAATTCAGGTGGGGTGGCAAATTCAAAACTTGCCTTATCACCGAAGAACATGGATGCTTGATACCCGCTATTCCATTTCAGTGTATTTGAGAAAATAAATTTTTTTTCCATTTTCCTTTCCCCATCCATGATAATACTTTGTCTGATTAATCTCTAAAAAAAAACCAAAGAGGTTACACAGAGAATATGAAACTCCGTGCTCCCCTCTCTCTGCTTAATCAGTTGCAATATATGTTGATTCTATGCAATATTCGCATAAGAACCTGGGCAGGTCTTTTTCCATTGTTTTCACAGGCATAGGATAATGACCTTCCCATATCTCCAGGTCTGCCCTTCGAGCATGTTCCATGCATAATCCCATGCCGCAGACTATGCAGATACTAACAGCTTCTTCTGTCTTATTATTTTCATCACAGATAAAACATTTCAGCATATCTTTCACCACCTTAAATATTTTCCTTTAATGCCGCATGGCAGGGCGGGCAGATTATTCGTTTGACATGTTCCAGATCCGGTTTTAATCTGACCGGATATGTTCCATCCCAGATAGGTGTCTCTTCCCTGATCATGTGTTCACGGCATACTGCCATTCCACAGACAATACATACCCCTACTGCATCGGAATGTTTTCCTTGTTCTGCACAGATGTAACATTTCATAGTATTTTCACCTCTCTATTATAGTCTGTCATCAACTCCAGTACCGGTGTCACACTCCGGTATGTAGCAGCTGACATCAATAAATTCGCATTTCTCGCCGCATGAAGGACATTGATCTGGCGGCACATCAGCTTCAAATGCATATCCGCAGTTCGAGCATTTCCAATTGACCATATTATACCTCCTTTTTCTTTCCAGGTGCGATTCTATTAAAAAACGATCATTTCACATACAGCGCACATTTGCATGATCCTTTTCGATCCATATCCCTGCTGCGATATGCACATGGACATATGATCTTCTTGTCTTTCTCTTTATCACCTGAAATTTCCCTGCAGCTACAGTACACTTCCCCATATTTTTTCTTGTTGTTAGCAAGGCCTTTTATGGCTGTCATTACGATGTCATAATCAGGATTCAATTTGTATCCTGATTCTGACGCATTTGCTTTAGCCCATTCATATATTTCAGTTTCTAAATCTTCGGATTGTGCCATTATATATCACTCCTTCATTCTATATTCTTTTTTTTTCTGTATATAAAGTATGACTATCTATACTCAAAAGTCCGACCGAAGGGAGCATTTTCGTGCTCAATTTTTATGCGAAGTTAATCTCATTGTACAAACCCGGCTATTCGCTCACCCAGTTGCCGGCAGGCTGCTATTCCTTCCTCATCGGGCCGGTATCGTATCTGCAGCCCTGGCTCGATCAACTCAAATCCAGCCGCTTCCAGTTCCTTTTCCACTGCTTTTACAGCACCGCCGCCCCAGCCATATGATCCGAAGGCCACAGCTTGCCTGCCCTTGGGGCGCAATCCTTTAAGGTGTGTTAATAATTCGCCAACTGATGGAAATATACCATTGTTCAAAGTTGGCGAACCTACTATGATCACAGGTGCTTCCAGTATCTCTGTTATTATACCGCTCAGATCGATCTTTCTGATGTTTATAAGTTTTACCTCTACTCCGGCCGCTTTTATACCATCCAGTATCGAGTTTGCCATGATATGGGTGCTGCCCCACATAGTATCATAGATGATCAGCACTTTTTTAGTAGTCTCACCTCTGGCCCAGCGCCCATAGGCTTCTATTATCTTTGCCGGA
>JAIORT010000344.1 GCA_021107975.1 Bacteroidales bacterium
TTTAAGTATAGTTAAAATATTTATTTATATTTACTTCCAAAAAAATAAAAGAAATGAAGATATGGATAATCGGAAGAATTAAACTTGTTTGTTTCTATTTTTTCTGCTTTTCTATCATTTAACGTAATTAGTACAATTTTGCATTTCAAATGCAAAATTGTACTAAATTTATTATGAATAATGATTTAATAAGGATATTGGAGGTCGCAAATTGCGTCCTCCAATAGTGATAAAATTATGCTAATTTTTGAATACTTAAAGCAACTGGAACAAACTAAACAAGAAGAATTAGAGTGCCGAAACCGGAAAAGGATAGGTTTTAAGAGAACCGGAGAAGAATAGCATATAAATCCTCCTTTTTTGTGTAATAGACAAGGATTACAAATCCTTAATTATTAAGTTCGGGATTGCAAATCCCGAACAGCCCGTTTTATTGTTTTTAAATTGGAAATTTTTCCTGTTTCACCCCTTCAAAAACCCCAGACCCAATTCCTCTAACTTTTTTTTCGTCGGTCGGGAGGTTTCCTTATCCCAACCCCGCGCCTCATAATATTCATCCATTATTTTTTTAAATTCTTCGCGGTTAACAATTGCTCCTTCCTTTGGGCCGTATGTAAATTTATCTTTATAAAAGCGTTCGGGCAGGATGTCATCTTTTCTATCAAAGCCTTCGCGGTAGTTCATCATCTTTTCCAAATTGAATATTCGTTCACCGGCTTTATTAAATTCATCTTCAGTCCATTCTATTCCTGTCAGGGTTGAAAGGAAATGCCGGTAATGTAAATCATCCTTATACCAATTGGAGGCAAATGCACATGCACCGATAGAATCCATTAAAACAATTTCATCCTGTTCATCGGGTTTCCCTCCGTTCAGGTGGCAGGCTCCACGGTTGGCAGTAGTGTAAGAGATGCCTGTTCTTTCATACGCAGGAACATTCCATGCTGCCAACTCATGCCCTTTTACGTGTATGGCAAACTTTTTGGAACCTTGCCCTATCTTGTCAGCAAGGGGCTTTACTCCCTGTGCAGCAAGTTCACCTATACCTTCCCTTTTTCCAATTTTATGCAGCATTTGAAGGGAGGCATCAACGCTTCCCCATTGCAGGTCGATGCCATCAAGGAAATCTTTATCAATAAGCTCCTTGTCATAACATTCCATTAAAAATCCTATTGTATTACCTGTACTGATAATATCTATTCCGTAATCATCTGCCACATAAATAAGTTTTGCAAGTCCCTCCAGGTTGTCAATCATTAAATTGGCACCCAGCATAGTCCCGGTTTCATATTCGGGGGCATCATGTACTATTGTGCCATAAGCTCCTTTTGCATATCCGCTTTTTTTACAGGAAAGTGCACAAGAGAAACAAGCAAAGTCGCGTTTCCAAATTTTCTTCCTTGCTGCCTCAGTTGACAAATTTCCGATACCTTCAAATGTCCCTTCGCTGTAATTTTTCACAGCCTGAGAACCCTGGTCAGATGAATATTTTAAAGCGCCGGTAGTTCCTTGTTCTCTCCAGAACTTGCGGTCATCATTATCTATGCTAAAAGATTTTCGTGATTTTTCCAGCAATTCAAGATATTCTTTATGTTTGGCAACCTGTGGAATTCCGGTTCCTCTTACTGCAATTGCTTTCAGGTTTTTAGAACCCATGACACAACCTGTTCCTCCTCTGCCCGCTGCTCTGGCTGCCGTATTTATCACACATGCATAAGGAACGAGATTTTCGCCGGCAGGTCCGATATAGCAACTCTCAAACCTCCTGTCGCCCAAATCCTGTATAAATACCTTATCAAACTTATCAGTACCCATGCCCCAATATTTGGAGGCATCTCTGATCTCAACCTTATCATCTTCAATGTAAATATAAACAGGATTTTTTGCCTTTCCTTTTATCAGGATGCCGTCATATCCCGCAAAGCGAATTTCCGGTCCGATAAAACCACCCATGTTTGAATAGCTCATCGTTGAACCATATTTAAACTTATTATTTACGGAAGATGTCCTCGGCGATTTTGTAACCACGCATGTTCGTGATGAAGAAGGTATGGGAAAGCCGCAAAAAGAGCCGGGCATAAATAATAAAGGATTTTCCGGCGAAAGCGGATCAATACCAGGTTCTGGTAAATTATCATACAATAATTTCATGCCCAATCCTCTGCCTCCGATATAGTTTTTTAAATCTTCTTCCCGAATTTGCTTTTTATTGATTTGTCCGGTTGTAAGGTCAATTTCCAGTAAAATTCCGTTGTATCCTTTCATGGGTTATTCGTTATA
>JAIORT010000916.1 GCA_021107975.1 Bacteroidales bacterium
TAGCGCGCGTCGTTCGGGACGACGAGGTCGGAGGTTCGAATCCTCTCACCCCGACTACTCAATTAAAACCCGCCTCTTTAGCTCAGTTGGTAGAGCGGTTCACTCGTAATGAACAGGTCGCCGGTTCAAGTCCGGCAGGAGGCTCTCCTTTATTTGGTTTTATTTTTTATTTGGATTTTTTCAATGTAATTTATTTGTAATTTGGCGCTTGATATTTGATTTTTTAAAATATGACTTTAATAAAATCCGTAAAAGGAATAACCCCAAAATTTGGTAAAAACTGCTTCCTCGCTGATAATGCCACAATTACCGGCGATGTGGTAATGGGTGATAATTGCAGTGTGTGGTTCAGTGCGGTGATTAGAGGAGATGTGCATTATATTAGAATAGGAAATAACGTGAACATACAGGACAATGTAACAGTTCATTGCACTTATAAAAAAGCGCCGGTAGAAATCGGTAATAATGTATCCATCGCTCATAATGCGGTCGTTCATGGTTGTACGATTAAAGATAATGTGTTAATTGGTATGGGCGCTATTATTATGGATCATGTTGTAATAGAAAACAATTCCATCATAGCTGCCGGATCCGTAGTTTCAAAGGGAACAGTTGTTGAATCGGGGAGTGTGTATGCAGGTGTGCCTGCAAAAAAAATCAAATCAGTTGATGTGAAACTGTTGGAAGGTGAAATAAACCGCATTGCCGACAGTTATAATATGTATGCAAGCTGGTACATGGAATAGTTCAAGGTTGAGCCTACTCCGAAAAATTAAAAAAAATGATCTTAATCTATACAAATAAAATCACCAACCGTATTAAATACATTTTTAATCTCATTTTCAGGGAGCTTTTAAATGTTGATATTGAACTGACTTCAAACAAGGAGGATTTTATTGCATTTGAAGGGATTAAATTCAGCTATGCTAAGCAACCGCTCGATAATGAACTTTTCTTTGCAGCCGGAAATTTGTTGTTTGAAAGAGGCATAACAAATATTGAACTATCATTTATTGAATTTGAAGGTATGCCGGCATTTTTTCCTGTTTACCTGAAAGAATCCGTAATGCCTTTCGATCCTTTTGCGGCAAGTTTTTATCTGATATCACGGTATGAAGAATATTTGCCTTACCGAAAAGATGAATATGGGCGATTCCATGCAAAGGAAAGCATTGCATACAAAAAGGGATTTCTTCAAAAACCTCTTGTAAATATCTGGGCGATCAAAATTGGAAAAATTATAAAAGAAAAATATCCATCAATTTCATTTCCCGGGAAAAAATATAAGTTTGTTCCAACCATTGATATCGATGCAGCATGGGCATACAGGCAAAAAGGATTGTTCAGGATAATTGGAGGTTATTTTAATTCATTATCGGGATTCAATTTTGCAGAAATCGTTGAAAGAACTAAAGTTCTAACAGGCTTACAAAAAGATCCGTTTGACACCTTTGACTTTCAGTTGGAAATTCATAAAAAATATAATTTAAAACCCATTTATTTTATCCTGTTTGCCGATTATGGGTTCAACGATAAAAACATACCTGTTCAAAGCCGAAAATTTCAAACATTGATCAAATCATTAGCTGATTATGCCGAGGTGGGGATACATCCTTCTTATGGTTCAAATTCTTATCCGAAGAAACTCAAAACAGAAGTTGAACGACTCTCGAAAGTTCTGAACCGGGAGATCACCAAAAGCCGGCAGCATTTCTTAAAAGTATTATTGCCCGCTACCTACCGGAACTATATCAACCTTGATATTACTGATGATTATACTATGGGATTTGCCGCTCAGCCGGGTTTCAGAGCCGGCATTTGCAATTCATTCAATTTTTATGACCTTGATTTGGATACGGAAACAAAACTCAGGGTACATCCCTTTATATTAATGGAAGGAACACTTAAAGATTATCTCGGTGTAAATGCCGATGAAGCCTTACAATATATTAAGCCATTAATTAATGAGGTTAAAGCAGTTAACGGAACTTTCATTTCATTATGGCACAATGAGTCGTTAAGCAATGCCAAACGATGGGTGGGTTGGCATAAGGTTTATGAAGATATGATTAAAGAAGCGATACCATAGGTGCATGGTGCTGGGTGCTGGGTGCTTGGTAGATTGTTTAAAGAGTAATTACTCCACGCTCCATGCTCCACGCAATTTAATTTTTAAACTTAATGGGCAAACTCTGTTTTTATGATAAAATACCTCAACAATAAAGAAATTGATAAAAACAAATGGGATGCCTGCATAAAGGATTCTTTTAAC
>JAIORT010000129.1 GCA_021107975.1 Bacteroidales bacterium
AGTCCGATGTAGCCTTCTTCGGCAGTGTTTACAAAATCGTCGTAATCTTTAAACTTGCTTTTGGCAACCATATCTTTCCAGTCCGGTGTCCAGAGGTGATACTCCAAAACTTTTTCACCATTCACCCAATGAACTACGGTTCCTTTGTAAACCATTATTTTTACCTGGTTCCATTCTCCGGCAGGTTTTACAGCTTCAAATTTCCCTGGGATCAAATCGTATAAAGCCCCGGCAGCCCGGTTGCCATCAACTCCAAGTTTTGCATCGGGGTGTTTGGCATTATCAAGTATCTGCATCTCAGGGGCGGACTTCCATATCGGCTGGTCGGGCTTTTCCTGTGCAAGGTAAAAGATACCGCTGTTTCCCCCTTCCGAGACTTTCCATTCTAACGACAATTCAAAATCCCCGTATTTCTTATCAGTTATAATATCTCCTCCGCCTCCGGCTTCTCCCCTACCGGAACCAAGTACGTGCAATGTTCCATCTTCAACTATCCAACCTTTATCAGGGAAAGTCTCGTTATTATAACCCCTGAAATTTGTTGTTGTTTTCCCATCAAACAGCAAAACCCAGCCCTCGTCAATTTCTGCCTGAGTTAAAGTGTTTGGAGTTGCTTGTTCCACGATTACCTCTTCCTTTTGCTGTTCTTCCTTGTTTTGTTCTACTTTTGGAGTGCAGGCAAAAAGAATAATTGAAGCTGTAAATAAACTCAAATAAATCTTAATTTTTTTCATTTTTTTAGTATTTATATTAATTTGTTGAATTATTTAAAATCTAAAATCTAAAATTTTTAAAGCTCCCATCCTTCTCTGTACTTATGTTTTATATATTCCTCAGCAGCCGACTTGGCTGGTATGGTAGCGTATTGCGTATCAAAATGCGGGTGTCCGTTGATTACTGTAAACTTATCCGTTGTTACCACCCTGATCTCATCTTCATCCGAAATATTGGTGATCTTCATATTCTCACTATCCCACATTAACTTCCTTTTAAGGTCTTGTAGGCGGATAGCAAGGTTACCCATAACAACCATTTCGTTCAGCGGTCCCGAATAATCAAAATTAGAACTGGTCTGAACCCTGCTATCAGGACTTTCTTTGCATGCCCTTATCCAGTCCATCTCATGTCCTCCACGCATTGGGTTTTCAATTCTTTTGATGGTAATTTCCGGGCGAATATAATCTTCATTAAGCTCTTCCGGTAGCAGGATAGGGTCTCTTCCGTAACAACCTGACATTAGTTTCCCTTTAGTACCAACAAAGAGTACTCCGCCGTTAGGGTCACCCATGATCTGCCCGTCTTTCAATTCTTCAGGGCGAGGTGGCAGCAAACCTCCATCGTACCATGTAAGCTTTAGTGGAGGCAGCTTTATATTGCCTATATTTCCGCGATCGGGAAATTCATAATGTACCATAGAGGCATGTGGTGCGCTTTCTGTGTTCACCTGTGTTGAGCTTCCGTAAATGCAGATTGGTTGTCCGAGATTGAGTGCCCAGAAAGCCGGGTCAACAATATGATTAGCCATATCACCGAGTGCTCCTGTTCCAAAATCCCACCATGCACGCCAGTTCCAGGGAGTGTAAGAAGGATGATAAGGGCGCCAGGGAGCCGGCCCGATAAACAAATCCCAGGCAAGTGTGGGAGGTACGGAAGGAGTTTCAGCCGGACGTTCAAGCCCCTGTGGCCAGATAGGGCGGTTGGTCCAGGCATGTACTTCAGTGATCTCACCGATAGCACCATCCCATATCCACTCACAGGTCTTCCTGATACCATCTCCCGAATTACCCTGGTTACCCATTTGCGTGGCAACCTTGTATTCACGGGCTAAGTCGGTTAACAGCCTTGATTCATAAACTGTATGAGTGAGTGGTTTTTGTACGTAAACATGTTTTCCCATCCTGATGGCGGCAGCGGCGACTATTGCATGTGTATGATCGGGCGTGGCAACGATAACCGCATCGATAGAATCGCCCATTTCATCAAACATTTTGCGATAATCCTTGTATTTTTTGGCATCGGGATATTTTTCAAAAGTGCCGGCTGCATAATCCCAGTCAACATCGCAAAGTGCCACAATGTTTTCTCCTGAACAATTACGAACATTGGTAGCTCCAACTCCGCCGATTCCAACTGCTGCAATATTCAGCTTATCGCCAGGCACTCTGTGTCCCAAACCGCTGATCACGTAATTGGGTAAAACAGTTAAACCGGCAGTTGCTGCTGCCACGTTACCAATGAAGCGCCTGCGGCTGATGGTGTTTTTTTCTTTTTT
>JAIORT010000369.1 GCA_021107975.1 Bacteroidales bacterium
CCTATAAGAATTTCTTTACCTGTTTTAATTATAATATTTCATTTGATAAGTTATGCCCAATTCCCGCCGCCGGCAGGGCAGGAGGGAAGCACAGCAATTCATAAGGACAGTTCGGTTTTTATTGCGTGGGCTGCTTCATGTTCTGTGGAAAGAGGCTTAAAAGATATTTCTCAACCCGATTCGGGATATGTTAATTCCGGTAATAGTGAATTTGCCACAGGAATAGCAGATAACCTGATCGTCAGTCTTGGCGATGGCGGATCAGCGACATTAATCTTTGATGTTCCCATTGCCAATGGACCCGGTTTTGATTTTGCCGTTTTTGAAAATGCGTTTATTGACACTTTTCTTGAACTGGCGTTTGTGGAAGTAAGCTCCAACGGGATTGATTTTTTCAGGTTCGATGCAATATCGCTTACACAAACGGAGACACAGGTCGAGACTTTCGGGGAATTGGATGCAACACAAATTAATAATCTGGCAGGAAAATACCGTGTTCTTTACGGAACTCCATTCGATTTGGAGGAATTGAAAAACAAACCGGGTCTGAATGTTGACAGCATTTCGTTTATCAGAATTATTGATGTTGTCGGTTGTATTCAGGATGAATATGTTAGATACGACTCACAGGGAAACAAGGTGAATGATCCGTTTCCAACACCATTTCCTTCCGGTGGATTTGACCTGGATGCTGTGGGTGTGATTTATAATTTGAACAATGCCGGGGTAAAAGAGACAGATGAGAATATTGTCATTGTTTATCCGAATCCTGTTAAAGATGTATTGAATGTTGAATATAACGGAGAAATAAGGGTTATAGGGTATAATTTGTATGATGTGAAAGGGAATTTAATTTTGAAAGAAAAAATATTTGATAAAGTTTCATCGAACATTCGTATCGATATTGAGCAGTTACGGCATGGCATTTATTTTTTAAATATTGTTTATGATAATGGTTTTTCTGTCAGAAAAATAATAAAGCAATAATGCGCTCTATGCTGATAACCGGTTTGATTTTTTTATCAACACTTATGTTAGCTCAAAACGTGTTGAATGATACGGTATATGAGTTATCACAAGTCCGGATCACGTCTTCACGATTAAATAATTTTTCAACAGGACTTAAGATTCAAAAATTTGATAGCCTGACATTAGACTTAAATAAAGACTTGAGTTTAGCAGGTTTAATCTCCACGCAAACACCAATTTACATTAAATCTTACGGTCAGGGCAGCCTCGCAACAATATCATTCAGGGGAACATCAGCTACTCATACAGGGATTTACTGGAACGGAATCAGGTTAAATCCGCCAAACATTGAAATGGAAGACCTGTCTTTAATTCCTTCTTCGTTTTTTAATTCTGTTGGGATTTTGCACGGAGGTTCCGGCTCGCTCTTTGGAAACGGTAACATTGGCGGTAGTATTCATTTAAGAAATGAACCGGATTTCAGGAAAGACAAAAAATTTAATATATGTATTTCAGCAGGCAGTTTTCAAAATTATAGTGCTTCTTCCGGTTATGAGTTTTCGGATGGTAAATGGTGGTCAGGTACGCGGTTGATCTATCATAATGCAAAAAACGATTTTCCATATACTAATCTTGAAGATAAAACAGAAAAACGGCAAAATGCAGCCTTGCTACAATACGGTATTATGCAGGATGTTTACAGGCTAATCAAAAATCGGCACCTGTTCGGAGCCTCTTTCTGGTATCAGTTCACCGATCGGCAAATTCCCGGCAGCCTTACTGAAAAGCAAGATGATGCTACGCAAAAGGATGAATCTGTAAGGGCTTTGGTAAAATGGAAGAAGTTTCAAAAAAAAGGGTATTTAACGGCAAAAGCAGCTTTTCTGCATAACGACCTGCATTACTTTAACCCGGATACAATAACTGTGTTGATGATCGAAAACAAAATCAAAACAAATACATTAACCGGAGAAGTTTTAATAAATCATAAGTTGAATAGGCGTTTTATACTCAACGGGGGTATTAATTATCGCTATGACAAATGTAAAACCATTGCCTATAAAGAAGATGCAGTGCGTAATACGATTGGTATATACACTTCGGTATTGTATCTTTTGCCATCAATCAATTGGAAAGCGGATGTTAATCTAAGGCAGGAGTTCTATAATAATTCATGGGCACCGTTTACACCTTCTTTTGGAGCCGAGGGCAAGATATGGAAGTTTGTTTCGGGGAAAATAAATATTTCAAGAAATTTCAGATCGCCTACATTCAATGAGCTATATTGGTATCCGTTAGG
>JAIORT010000810.1 GCA_021107975.1 Bacteroidales bacterium
AAAAAGTATTAATTCTTGGTGCAGGAATGGTTGTAAAGCCAATTGTTCAGTATCTCCTGAATAAAGATTATCAGGTTACAGTTGCGACACGCACAAAATCGAAAGCCGATGACATGATTGGCGATCATCCCAATGGCACCTCTATGAGGTGGACAGTGGATGACGAAGAAACTTTGGACAGGTTGATACAGGAGCACGATTTAACTGTAAGCCTGTTACCGTATGCTTACCATCTGATGGTTGCAAAAAAATGTATCGCACACAAAAAGAATATGGTAACAACATCTTATGTAAAACCTGAAATGAAAGCTCTTGACAAAGAGGCAAAAGAAGCAGGTATTATCATTCTTAATGAGTTAGGTCTTGATCCGGGAATCGACCACATGTCGGCAATGAGAATCATTGACCATGTACACGACAAAGGTGGCAAAGTTGAGGAGTTTTATTCTTTATGTGGCGCTCTGCCTGCTCCCGAAGCTTGCGATAATCCTTTCAATTATAAATTTTCATGGAGTCCGAAAGGCGTGGTACTGGCAAGTAACAACGACGGGAAATATCTCAGGCATGAACATATTACTTATGTTCCTCCTGAAGATTTATTCAAAAATCCTATGAAAATTACTTTCCCTAAAGTTGGCGAGCTGAAGATTTACCCGAACCGTGACTCATTACCTTACATTGAACTTTATGGTATTCCGGAAACGAAAACTATGATGCGTGGTACATTCAGGCATCCCGGTTGGTGCGTATCACTCGATGCAATTAAGGCACTGAAACTGATAACCAACGACAAATATAATTTCACCGGAAAAACGTATGCAGATATGATTGCCATGCTGATTGGTGAAAATGATTCTACTGATATCAAAGAAAAAACTGCAAATTATCTTGGTATTAACGCCGACGATTATGCTATTAAGGCTATAGAGTGGCTTGGGCTGTTTGAAGATAAACCGATGAACAGAGGCGAGGATACACCATTTGAAATCACATCGGATATTATGATCGAAAAAATGATGATCGGTAAGGAAGAAAGGGATATGGTGGTTATGCAACATATTTTCCTGGCAAGCTATCCTGACGGAAGCAAAGAAGTTATCAAATCGAGTATGCTCGATTTCGGTACACTGGCAACCGATACGGCAATTGCAAGGACAGTTGCATTACCTGCAGCTATGGGCGTTGAAATGATACTTGCAGGCAAAATTGCGGTTACAGGTGTTTACATTCCCGTTATTCCCGAAATTTATAATCCAATACTTGACCAACTCGAAACAGTCGGAATAAAAATGGTTGAGGAATATGGTTTACCGGAGAGTGAGAATTTGAAATAACATTGTGGTTCTTTATTAAAGATGTTTTAATAAAGAAATATTGTAAAAAATGTTAAACCCGCCGGGATTTTCAAAACCTTGCGGGTTTATTTATTATTTTTGAACCGGTAAATCTTAAAGTAAATTGTGAAATAGGCGAAATAAGGTAATTTTTACAATAACTACAAATAATTAATACACTATGGCAAAATATGGAAAATGGGTAGGTCTCGGATTAGGCTGGGCGCTGGGCGGTCCGATAGGCGGTATTCTCGGACTGGTTTTCGGTTCGATGTACGATGGTATGCAGAGCGGTAAATTAGAATATAAAGGTCAACATCCTTATGGTGATGCGCAACGTACCCGACCGGGTGATTTTGCTGCCAGCCTTATTATACTTTCTGCTGCTGTTATGAAAGCGGATGGCAAAATCCTTAAGTCGGAACTTGACTATGTGAAACAGTTTTTCAACCAACAATTCGGAGATTCACTGGCAAAAGAAAATATAGTAATGCTCAGGGAAGTATTGAAGCAGAACGTTAACGTGCAGGATGTTTCTTCACAGATCAGGCAATACATGGACTATTCCTCAAGGCTTCAGTTGTTGCATTATCTTTTCGGAATTTCAATGGCTGACGGGCATGTTCATGCAAGCGAAGTGGAGGTAATCAGCAACATCAGCGGTTATTTAGGAATAAACAATTCCGACTTTGTTTCTATTAAGTCAATGTTTTACAAGGACATTTACAGCGCATACAAAATCCTTGAAATCACCCCGGATGCAAATAATGATGAAATTAAAAAAGCCTACCGTAAAATGGCAGTCAAATACCATCCTGATAAAGTGAGCCATCTGGGAGAAGAATTCCGCAAAGCAGCAAAAGAGAAATTCCAGAAAGTTAATGCTGCCTATGAGCAGATAAAAAAGGAAAGGGGAATAAAATTCTGATTT
>JAIORT010000242.1 GCA_021107975.1 Bacteroidales bacterium
AGTTTATTTCTCACCGTAATAAAAAGCCTGCCTTTGTATTTGTTTTCATTATGACAACAGATTTGTTGGCATAGATACATAACAACAATTACGCTGTCAAGTTTTTTTGACAATATTTTTGTTGTCACGACATTTATTTTTGATTGATATTGTTAGTATTATACGTATTGTTAGCTGGATGCACATCACAGTTTGTAACTGTGATGTATTTAGACATTAACAGTTTTTAACTGAAAATATTAAACGAAGAGAATGCTTCAAGTTACAATCTTCAAAATGATTCATGGGTGAATTTTTTTATAAATCTTTTATCCTGATTTTATTTCTGGTAACAGTTGTAAATTTATATAATGATCAAAGATAGTAAAAAATATTTGAATTATGAATAAATAACTAATTTTGACGGAAATAAGATAATAATTATGTCTGAAAATAAGAAACTTTTTCCCGAGTTCCCTCCCATTTCAACCGAGCAATGGGAAGAAAAAATCAATCAGGATTTAAAAGGCGCTGACTACGATAAGAAGTTAGTTTGGAAAACAATTGAAGGTTTTAATGTCAAACCTTATTACAGGAAGGAAAACCTTGAAAATGTAAAACACCAGGATGTTTTTCCCGGAGATTTTCCCTTTGTCAGGGGAAATAAAAAAACCGGCAACGAATGGTACATCCGTCAGGATATTTATGTTGACGATATTAAAAAAGCAAATAAAAAAGCTTTGGATATCCTGATGAAGGGTGTTAATTCACTGGGATTTATTTTCGATAAAAAATTTGAGCCCTCCAAAGAAAATATCGAGCGGGTAACTGAAAACATCTTTGCCGATGCAGTAGAGCTTAATTTTATTTGTTATCATAATTCCCTTAAGGTCGTTCAACATATTGAAGCACTGGTTAAGAAGTATAACCGTGATCTAAAAAAGATATTTGGTTCTGTTGATTTTGACCCTTTAGGACAATATATTCTGAAAGGCAAATTTTCTGTATCTGCTGAAGCTTCATTTGACCATACAAAACAAATGATTGAGGCTGCCGGGCATTTACCAAACTTTAAAGTTATAACTGTTAATGGGAAATATTTCCGCAATTCAGGTTCATCCATTGTAGAAGAGCTTGCATTCAGTCTTGCTCAGGGAACGAATTACCTGACTCAATTAACTGAAAGGGGACTTTCTATTAACAGTGTGGCTCCTAGAATTAAATTCCAGTTTGCCGTGGGTTCTAATTACTTTATGGAAATTGCAAAGATCAGGGCTGCAAGGATTCTTTGGGCTTATATTGTAAAATCTTACGGACCAAGTTCTGATGATGTGGCACGGATGTATATCCATTCAACAACTTCCGACTGGAATAAAACCGTTTACGATGCTTATGTAAATATGCTTAGAACCACAACCGAATCCATGTCGTCAATTATTGGCGGAACTGATTCATTAACAGTTAATCCTTTTAATTCGGTATTTGAAAAACCGAATGACTTTTCTGAAAGAATAGCCAGGAACCAACAGTTGCTCTTAAAAGAAGAATCTTATTTAGATAAGGTTGTTGATCCTGCTGCCGGGTCTTATTATATTGAAAGCCTTACGGATTCAATTGCAGAGCAAGCCTGGAAACTTTTCCTTGAAGTACAGGAAAAAGGTAGTTTTATAGAAGCATTTAAAGCAGGATTTATTCAGGCAAAGATCAGCGAAACTGCACATAAACGGGATATGGCAATCGCTACAAGAAAAGAAATTTTGCTCGGCACGAACCAATATCCCAATTTTACCGAGTATCTCGATAAAGAAGTTGATTCGTTAGTATTTAAACCTGAAAATCAAAGTGAGTCCGGTGCCGAAGTGGAAACTTTAAAACCCTATCGGGGCGGACAAGATTTTGGAGAGTTGCGTTATAAAACAGACAGATATGCAAAGTCAGGAAAGCGACCGAAAGTCTTTTTAATAACAATAGGAAACCTTACCATGCGCAGTGCAAGGGCGCAATTTGCAAGTAACTTTTTTGCATGTGCCGGTTTTGAAGTAATTGACAATGCCGGATTTAAAACAGTGAATGAAGCGGTTCAGGCTTGCTTAGATGCAAAAGCTGATATTGCTGTTGTTTGCAGTTCGGATGAGGAATACGCAGAATTAGTTCCAAAATTCTATGACAGTTTGAAAGATAATGTAATTTTAGTTGTGGCTGGATATCCAAAAGCTATAATTGAAGATTTGAAACAAAAAGGTATAAAACATTTTATTCATATTAGATCGAATGTATTG
>JAIORT010000398.1 GCA_021107975.1 Bacteroidales bacterium
CTCTTGTTAACAGGTTTCGTCCTTGGACTGTTAGTAAGCGGTATAGTAATTCACTATAAATTGAAACATCTTCCTGAAAAGTTTACACAGGAATTTATTCAAAGCAAGATGCTTCAGAATATTAACCCTGATGGTAAACAATTGAAGGCTGTAGAACCCATCACCTACAAATATGCAGGGAAAGTAGTCAGCTTAACAAAAGAGCACTTCGAAGAACTTTACAGTATTGCTGATTCTTTTCATGTGGAATTAAAACCAATACTTAATGACAAACAATATGAGAGAGTTTCTGATAATCTGAAACGGTTAAAGTCAAAAACTAAAATTCCTTAAAGAAATTTATTAAGAATGAAAAAAGTACTATTCTTATTTGTTGCTGTAATAATTTCAGGAATAATAACTGCACAAGAAAAACACACAATAAGCGGACACATTAAAGATGCTACAACAGGAGAGGAATTAATCGGGGCGTCAATTTTTATTAAAGAACTTAAAACCGGCGGCATTACAAATGTTTATGGTTTTTATTCAATAACAATCCCTAAAGGCAAATATATTATTGAATACAGTTATATCGGCTATGAACCTCAATCAACAGAAATTAATCTTGTTGAAAACATTAAGAAAGATATTGAACTATCACCATCGTCAACATCTCTTGAAGAAGTAGTTGTCTCTGCCGAAGCTATTGATGAGAACATCAAATCAACGGAAATGAGCATTGTGAAACTTAATGTTAAAGAAATTAAATCAATTCCCGTAATTTTCGGAGAACAGGATATTTTAAAAATAATTCAGCTTATGCCGGGTGTTCAATCGGCTGGTGAAGGAAACAGTGGGTTTTATGTCAGGGGTGGTGGCGCAGACCAGAATTTGATTTTACTTGATGAAGCTCCGGTTTATAATGCATCACATCTGCTGGGCTTTTTCTCGGTATTCAATTCCGATGCTATTAAAGATATGAAATTATTTAAAGGGAATGCACCAGCCGAATATGGCGGACGACTATCATCGGTTCTTGATGTTAAAATGAATGAAGGTAATTCAAAAAAACTCAGCGTTTCAGGTGGGCTTGGAATAATATCTTCCCGCCTCACTGTTGAAGCTCCGATTGTTAAAGACAAAGGTTCATTTATTATTTCCGGTAGAAGAACTTATGCCGATTTGTTTTTGAAATTATCATCTAATGAATTACAAAAGAACACAACACTATATTTTTACGACCTGAATATGAAAGCAAATTATCGCTTCGGTGAAAAAGACAGGGTTTTCCTTTCGGGATATTTAGGCAGAGATGTATTTGGATTTTCCGACAGAATGAAATTCGACTGGGGAAATGTAACAACAACTCTTAGGTGGAATCATCTTTTTAACGATAAGTTGTTTTTAAACAGTTCATTGATATACAGTAAATACAATTATGTAATTGGGTTTAGCGGAATGGGCAATTTAATTGACATCACATCCGGCATTGAAGATTTTAACCTGAAAGAAGATTTTCAATATTTTATCAATCCGAAAAATACTTTGAAATTTGGATTCAACTGTATTTACCACACTTTTATGCCGGGCGAAATAAGTTCGGATGATGATGGTTCTGTAAACAGTAAAATAATTGATGAAAAATATGCAATAGAAAATGCAGCATATATTTCTCATGAATTTGAGGTTTCAAGTTTGTTGAAAATTACTTATGGATTAAGATATTCAAATTTTACGGTTATCGGGCCTGGAAATGTTTATTCTTATAATGAAAATGATGAAATTGTTGATTCAACGTTTTACGATAATGGTGAAGTTATTAAAAATTACGGATATTTTGAGCCGAGAATATCAGCGAGTTATATGTTGAATGAAAAAAGTTCAGTAAAAGCATCCTATGCACGAAACACTCAATATATCCATTTGCTTTCAAATTCAACATCTTCATCCCCAACAGACTTATGGCTACCAAGCAGCAGTATTATTGAACCACAAGTTTGCGATCAGCTTGCTTTGGGATATTTCAGGAATTTTAAAAATAACATTTTTGAAACCTCAGTTGAGATATATTATAAAGATATGCAAAATCAGATTGATTATCAGAATGGTGCAGATATTCTTTTAAACGAAAAAGTTGAATCGCAACTTGTATTCGGTACCGGACGTGCTTATGGAATTGAACTGTTTATCAAAAAGAAAACAGGAAAACTAAACGGCTGGATTGGATATACTCTTTCGAGGACAGAAAGAACATTTGATGAAATTAATGAAGGT
>JAIORT010000705.1 GCA_021107975.1 Bacteroidales bacterium
TAAAATTAATATGATTCCCTTTTCCCCGCCCCGAATGGACCGAAAAATCATTGATGAAGTGATTGATACGCTGAACTCCGGCTGGATAACTACCGGTCCGAAGGTTAAAAAGTTTGAAGAAAAGATAACAGGATATGCCGGGCATAAAGCCACCTTGTGTACAAGCTCGGGCTCTGCAGGTCTGGAATTAATGCTTAGGTGGTTTGGCGTGCAGCAAGGCGATGAGGTAATAGTTCCTGCCTATACCTATTGTGCAACGGCAAATGTGATAGTTCATTGCGGAGCAAAACCGGTTTTTGTGGATGTAGAGGATGATTTTAATATTTCCGTTAAAAAAATTAAAGAAGCCATTACAGATAAAACCAAAGTCATTTTACCGGTTGACCTTGCAGGCTTTCCGTGCGATTATGATGAGATCAATTCATTAGTCAGGAGGAAAGATATTGTTGAAAAATTCATTCCTGATACAAATGAGCAAAAAAAACTCGGCAGGATACTGGTATTAGCTGATGCAGCTCATTCTATCGGGGCAGTTTATAAAGGAAAGAAAGCAGGCAGCCTCACGGATATAACCGTATATTCGTTTCATGCTGTTAAAAATTTGACCACTGCCGAGGGCGGAGCGATTTGCCTGAATCTGCCTGATGTTTTTGATAGTGAACAAATTCAGCAATACCTGAAGGTTAAGTCCTTGCACGGACAAACTAAAGATGCATTTTCGAAAACCCAGATCGGAAGCTGGCGATACGATATAATTGAACCCGGTTATAAATTTAACATGACCGATATACAAGCTGCAATGGGGTTGGTTGAATTAGAAAGATACGATGCTGATATGTTAGTGAGAAGAAAGCAGATTTTTGATGCATATTCCGAAGGCTTTTCGGAATATAATTGGGCTTGGATACCGACTTATGAAACAGACGAGAAAAAGTCATCTTATCACGCTTACCTTTTAAGAATAAAAGGTATTGATGAAGCTCAGCGCGACAGGATCATTCAAAAAATATCTAAAAAAGGAGTTGCAGTAAATGTGCATTTTATTCCGTTACCTATGATGACTTATTATAAAGCACTTGGAAACGACATTAAAAATTATCCCCAGACATATAAAAATTTTTCAAAAGAAATAAGTTTGCCTGTATATTATGATTTGACAGATGAACAGGTTCAACAAGTAATTGAAGCAGTTGTTGAGTCTATTGAGAAATCGAGTTAATTTTTTTCTCAAGTTCATCAATCTTTTGTTTGATAGAGTGCAGGTTGCGGAAGTGGACATAAGATTTTCTATACTTACTTATTTCGAAAGAAGGAGAACCTTGCACTATTTCACCTTTCTTCATAATACTATTACCAATACCCGACTGGGCGGCTATCTTTACTTCATCGGCTATGGTTAAATGACCAATAATGCCAACCTGCCCTCCTATCATACAATTTTTTCCGATTTTGGTTGATCCGGAAATACCTGTCTGGGCAGCAATAACAGTGTTTTCTCCAATCTCAACATTATGAGCTATCTGGATAAGATTGTCTAATTTAACACCTTTTCGTATAATGGTAGAACCCAGTGTAGCCCTGTCAATAGTAGTATTCGACCCGATCTCAACATTATCTTCTATGATTACATTTCCGATTTGGGCAACTTTCATATAATTGCTGTCAGCCTGGGGTACAAATCCGAAACCGTCGCTTCCCACTATTACCCCGCCATGAAGCGTGCAGTTATTACCTATTATATTATCAGGATAAATTTTTACGCCTGTAAACAAAGTGGTATTATTTCCGATTTTTGCATTATCTCCGATATAAACCTGTGGATATATCTTGACATTGTCGCCAATTGTTACATCGTTTCCGATTACAACAAATTCGCCGATATAAACATTGTTCCCGATTTTTGCTGTTGTCGAAATATAAGCCTGTTCGGAAATACCGGTTTTGTCAAGTTTTATCTTGTTATAAACTTCCAGCAGTTTGGCAAAAGCAGAATATGCATCATCAACACGAATAAGCGTGGTCTTGATTTTTTTTTCAGGCTTAAAGTCATTATTTACAATAACTATTGAAGCATCGGTATTGTAAATATATTGCGTGTATTTCGGGTTGGCTAAAAAACTTAGTGTTCCTTTTTTACCTTCTTCTATCCTTGATACGTAATTAACTTTTATATTAGAATCACCATCAACTTTTCCGTTGATGATCTGTGCAATTTGGTTAGCTGAAAACTCCATATAAATTTGTCT
>JAIORT010000444.1 GCA_021107975.1 Bacteroidales bacterium
ACACCCGTTCCCGGCAAAAAAGGTGATTCCAAGCCTGTTCTTATCCCCGAAGTTGAAGCAGTAGCCGAGATACGAATAGATACACACAATCATGAATTTAACAGGGTTCTTGGTGGAGGACTTGTCCCCGGTTCATTAATATTGGTTGGTGGCGAGCCTGGTATTGGTAAGTCAACATTAGTGCTTCAGGCAGCACTTAATCTGAAAAATCTTAAAGTGCTCTATGTTACAGGCGAAGAAAGCGAGCAACAGATTAAAATGCGTGCCGAAAGGATTGGTATCCAAAATCATCAATGTTATGTTCTTACAGAAACGCTCACACAAAATATATTTCAATTTATCGAACAGCTTCAGCCCGAACTTGTAGTTATCGATTCTATTCAGACACTTCATACTGATATTATAGATTCTTCGGCAGGCAGCATCTCACAGATAAGGGAATGTGCGGCAGAGTTTCAGAAATATGCCAAGCAAAGCGAAACCCCCGTCATACTTATCGGTCATATTACAAAAGATGGCGTTCTTGCCGGTCCGAAAATACTCGAACACATGGTAGATACAGTCTTGCAGTTTGAAGGTGAACGTAATTACGGCTATCGTATATTAAGAGCCGTGAAAAACCGTTTTGGTTCCACCTCAGAACTTGGTATTTACGAAATGCAAAGCACGGGGTTAAGGGAAGTATCTAATCCTTCTGAAATTCTTCTTTCACACAGGGAGGAAAGCCTGAGCGGTATTGCCATTGCAGCCATGATGGAGGGTATGCGACCTATGATGATAGAAACACAGGCACTTGTAAGCTCGGCAGCTTACGGCACGCCACAACGGTCATCAACAGGCTTTGACTCAAGAAGGCTCAATATGCTGCTGGCTGTCCTGGAAAAGAGAAGTGGATTCAGGTTGGGAATCAAAGATGTATTCCTGAATATTGCCGGCGGTTTAAGAGTGGACGACCCCGCCATTGACTTAGCGGTTGTAAGCGCTATTCTTTCCTCCAACGAAGATATTCCAATCAGCCAGAACATTTGTTTTGCCGCAGAAGTTGGATTGTCCGGTGAAATCCGTTCAGTTAACCGTATTGAACAACGAATAGCCGAAGCTGATAAATTAGGATTTGAACAAATATTCATTTCCAAATACAATCTGAAAGGTGTTGATAAAAGCAAGTTCAATATAAAAATAATTCCTGTTGGGAAGATTGAGGAGGTATTTGGGAAATTGTTTTATTGAAAGTTTTAATCTTTACCTCCCGCTTGCTATATTTAATTTCATATTGTACTTGTTTTCCATAAATTTGAAATACCAGTACAATTTATAATCCACATCAATTCCATAGTCTTTATCCGTATTATATTCAATCAGGTAATCATAGGGTTTACCATAGTTGATATTATTAAACCTATAGTTCCATTCATTTGTATATAATACATTCCATCTTTGATAATAATCGTGTGAATGAAACCATTTAGGTTTCCGGTTTGTAGCAAACCATGAATCAAATCCCGGCTCAAAGACTACCAGTTCGTATTCAGTGGAATCATTGGCATTTTGTTGTTCTGTTGATTCAACAACATTACTTTTAAATGAACAACTTATAATAAAAATCAGGGCGAAAAAGAAAAATAAATTCCGTATCATTTTCACGTGTTTTAAATATAACGAAACAGACAATAAATTTGTTTTACGGAATAATAAAATCAAAATTATTCTTTAATTGTTCAGCCGTATATTTTTCAACCGATACTTTTTTCATATACACATTGTTTATCGGTCTGTCGTTTGTATCTACAGGAACTTGTGAAATATCGAATGCTGCATCCATACCTTGAAAGACTATACCGAAGACTGTATAATTTCCATCAAGAAAAGATTCTCCGTCAGGGTCAACTACGATATAGAATTGAGAACCATTTGATTCTTTATCCGGATTTACATTATCCGACAACCGGGCTGCTCCAACAGCGCCATAAACATGATAAATAGTATCAATTATCTCAGCAGTAATCGTATAGCCTGGTCCTCCATAACCTGTTCCTTCAGGGTCGCCGCCCTGGATTACAAAATCATTAACTACACGATGGAATATCAGACTGTCGTAAAACCCCTGTCCGGTTAAATTCAGGAAATTTTCTTTGTGTAGTGGTGTTTCATTATAAAGCCACATCATCAAATCACCAAAATCGGTTTCTATTTTAACGACTTCATATAAAGCCGGAGGTGGTGGATCTTCTGTTTTTTCCTCAT
>JAIORT010000340.1 GCA_021107975.1 Bacteroidales bacterium
GATTAATGATTTATTATCCGATTAAAAACATTTATGTCAGGAATATCAAATAATTCAATACAATTTGTTTTAGACAACAAAGTCACAACCGTTGATTTCAAAAATCAAAACCTGAAACCCACTACTACCGTACTTAATTACCTTCGTTCACTTCCTCACCACAAAGGAGTTAAAGAAGGCTGTGCCGAAGGCGATTGTGGCGCTTGCACCGTAGTTATTGCCGAACCGGATGAAAATAATGACCTGAAATATAAAGCCGTTAATTCCTGCCTTGTCTTTCTGCCGATGATACACGGCAAACAACTTATTACTGTTGAGAATCTGGCAACCCGGAATGGTTATGAGGTAAATCTTCACCCTGTTCAGCAGGCTTTGGTTGAAGCGAACGGAAGCCAGTGCGGATACTGCACTCCCGGTATTGTGATGTCGCTTTTTGCACTTTATAAAAATTATAAAAATCTTTCAAAGGATATTATCGAAGATGCTTTAGCCGGAAACCTGTGCCGTTGCACCGGATATCAACCCATACTCAATGCAGGTTTTACTCTTTCTTCTTTGGGAAATGACCATTTTACCAAAAAAAAGAATGAAACAATTGAGTTATTAAAAAAAATTCAACAGAACAACCAATCACTAACTATTGAAACGGAAAAACAAAAATACTTTCAACCATTATCCATTGAGGAAGTATTTGAGTTGAAGGATAATTATCCTGAAGCTGTTATTATTAACGGATCCACAGATATTGCGTTGAAACAGACTAAAAAGTTTGAATTCCCCGAAAATATCATTGATCTGTCCCGGATCTCAGAATTAAAGACTTTCAGAGAAAACAACAATGAGTTTATTATTGGATCGGGGTTAAGCCTTGAAGAAATAAAATCAGGATTAAAGAAAAAACTATCTGCTTTCGATCAAATGTTCGATGTATTCGCATCCAAACAAATAAGAAACCTGGCAACTATGGGAGGAAATATAGGAACCGCTTCTCCTATCAGCGATACAATACCTTTATTGTTTGCTTATAAAGCAAAAGTAAAACTTCTTAGTTCAAAAAGTGAAAGAGAACTCTTAATTGAAGATTTTATTACCGGTTACAGGCAAACCCAATTATTGCCTGACGAGATCATTCATTCGGTTATAATTCCCAAACCTGAAAAAGATACAATTATAAAATTTTATAAAGTTTCGAAACGCAAAGACCTTGATATTTCGACTTTAAGCGGAGGATTCAGGCTTACATTACAAAATCAATTTATTAAGGAAATTTTACTAGCTTTCGGCGGAATGGCAGAAATTACAAAGCGTGCTACAGAAACCGAAAAATCTCTTTTAAACAAATCATGGAGCAGAGAGAATATTGAAAAAGCCGGTGAAATTTTAAAGGATGAATTCAAACCTATATCCGATGCACGGTCAGGAAAAGAATTCAGGAGAGTTGCAGTTGGAAACCTTTTGATGAAGTTTTATTCGGAAATAAAAACCGAATAGATTAATTTTGAAGTTTAATTATTACTATATTTGACAAAAATGTAATTATGGAAAGTAAAATAGTAATTTTTAATTTTATCCGTAATGAATTCAGAGAAACAAATATTAGGAAGAATTAAAGAAGCTGTTCACAAAGTTGAGCCATCAGCTAAAATTATCCTTTATGGTTCTAGAGCGAGGGGTGATAATAAACCGGATTCTGACTGGGATTTATTAATCCTTGTTAATCAGAAGAAAATTTCTAATCAATTTGAGGATAGCCTCCTCGATTCGATTTATGATATTGAATTGGATACGGATTATATAATCACTCCGGTCATTGTTGAAAAAGAAGTTTGGGAGACTAAGCATAGATTTAGTCCCTTTTATAAATCCGTAAATAAAGAAGGAAGATTATTATGAATTTTTCATATAAGGATGATTATATCAAATACAGAATTGAAAAAGCCTATTCAACTCTTGAAAGCGCTAAACTTTTAGCACAAAACAAATTTTGGAATGACTGTGTAAATCGTCTTTATTATTCAATCTTTTATGCGATTAATGCACTTTTATTAAAAAAGAATATTGATACCAAAACCCATGCAGGTTTAAAGTCTGCTTTTAACCAAACATTAATAAAAACCGGAATATTAAAAAAAGAAGCAGGAAAAACCTTCAATAAATTGTATGAAATGAGGAATAAAGGGGATTATAATGATTTATTTGATTTTGATGAAAATAAAGTAATACCATTAATAATACCGGTTGAA
>JAIORT010000821.1 GCA_021107975.1 Bacteroidales bacterium
TATTCTTTTGGGGGATTTTACCAGTATTTTAAGGTAACTGACACAGCCAACAGGTTTATCGGAGAGATATATCCTCAAGTGCTCGACTCATCAGCCTATCTTCCTCATCACTATACAGGTATTAACGCGATGTACAGGCTGGATACCAGGAGTGATAAAGTATTACCAAAAAGAGGCGTTTTATGGGAAACCGGGGCTTTGGGATTCTATAGCATAAGAGAAGAAGGAAAAAATTTCATTAAGATTCGCTCCGATTTAAGTTTTTACCTGAGCTTCAGAAAAGATCCAAGAGTTGTATTTGTTTTCCGGTTTGGAGGAGCAACTAATATTGGAGACTATGAGTTTTATCATGCAAATTTTTTAGGGGGTAAAACAAATCTCAGGGGATTCAGAAGCAATCGTTTTGCAGGTGATCATTCATTTTACCAGAATACGGAGATCCGGTTCAAATTATTGAATATTAAAAGTTATGTTTTTAACGGACAAACAGGCATTTTGCTATTTAATGATATAGGCCGGGTATGGGTAAATGGAGAAAATTCCAAAAGGTGGCATGATGGTTATGGCGTAGGATTGTGGCTGACACCATTTGATTTTACAGCATTGACATTAACTTACAACAGGTCTTATGAAGAAAGTTTAATAACTTTTACATTTAAGTTTTTGTTTTAATTACTTTTATGTGATAATAATTTTCCGGATTATTAGAAGTTTAATTAATACATCAAACTGGATAAATTGTACATTTAAATTTTTACCTTTACGTTGTCATTGTCACGTTAGGGACTTAATATTTATAGAAAATGAAATACATCCATAACAAAGTCCCGTAGGGACGCAATATAAAAAAAGAAATATAGAGGAATATTTTGAATTGTTAAACAGATTTAATATTGATTATAATGGATAGTATATTTATAAAGACAAGAAATAACATTTCGTCCCTAACTGGACTTGTACTCTATCATGATTATTTTTTACTATAAATATTAAGTCCCTAACGGGACTAAAAAAATGTAATAATTTATTTGACTTTAAGTATAAAACAATAACAATGAATAAAATAGACGTTGATTTGGTTCAGGAAGCTGGTAATTATGTTACCAAACTTATGGAAGACAAATTACCAGACACTATTGAATATCATTCTATCGATCATGTAAAGTATGTAGTTGACAGCTCGGAGTTTATAGGAAAGAGGTGTGGATTGAGCGAGGATGAAATAAATATAGTAAAATTATGTGCCTGGTTCCACGATATAGGTTTTATTATTACTCCTGAAAATAATGAAAAGGTATGTGCTAAAATCGCTACTGAATTTTTAACTTCAAAGGGCATTGATGACAGTATAATAACCCAGGTGAAAAATTGCATTCTGGCTACCTGTATTCCTCAGCAACCAAAAGATCTTATTTCACGGGTCCTTTGTGATGCAGACCTCAAACATCTTTCAGAAGATAACTATTTCGAATGGATTGAAAACCTGCGGAAAGAATTGATCAATATTTCAGGAGAGAAAATCAGTAAGCGCAAATTTCATTCAATGTCTGTAAAATTTTTTCAGAGGCATGAATATCATACCGATTTTGCCAAAAAAAAACTTCAACCAAAAAAAGAAAAGAATTTACAACTGTTACAAAAAGAAATATATATGTTAGAACAAAAAAAAGAGAAAGAGCTTCTCGAAACAAAACAAAAAAAAGCAAAACCAAAAGGTTATTCACGAGGTGTGGAATCGATGTTCAGGCTTACGGCACGGAATCAAATTAGCCTGAGTTCCATCGCTGATAACAAATCGAATATATTGATTTCGGTGAATGCCATTATCATGTCTGTTGCCATGACCGTTCTTGTTACTCGGTTTGATGAAACACCTAACATTATTTTACCTACGTTGATTTTTTTGGTGTTTTGCTTAGTGACAATTGTATTTGCCATTCTGTCAACAAGACCCAATATTTCGTCAGGCAAATTTAGCAAAGAAGACATCAAACAAAATAAGGTGAACTTGTTGTTTTTTGGTAATTTTTACAACATGGAACTGGATGATTATGAATGGGCTATTGGTGAACTGATGAAAAATGATGAGAATCTATATTCTACGATGATTAAGGATCAGCATTCACTGGGAAAAGTACTTGCAAAAAAATATAAACTCTTGCGAATAGCATATAATGTATTTATGATTGGCATTATCATTTCAGTACTGGCATTTGTTTTCGCCTTTATTAACGTTTAAA
>JAIORT010000696.1 GCA_021107975.1 Bacteroidales bacterium
AATAACAGTTCTTCCGCAGAAATCAACAATTCGGTAACTAAATATTTTCTCGCCAAAAAAACGAACACATCTTTGCAAACAAATAATTCAACAATGAAAATCAAATTTATAAACTGACACTGAGAGAGAATGCAAACATTTAAAGAAATGAACAGCAATAAGTCAATCAGTTAGTTTATACAAAAATAGTAAAGTTTATGCGTTTAAGTATAATATTAATCCTGTTTTATTGCCAGGCAGTTTTTTCGCAAACTGTAATTTCGGGAAAAGTTACAGATAAAAAAGGTGAACCTATCGTTGGGGTTAATATTTACCTGAAAGGAACTTATGATGGAGCATCAACGGATGCTGACGGGAACTATAAAATCAAAACAGAACTTCAGGGTAATCAGATTCTTGTTGCCAGCTGTATCGGGTATAAAACTTATGAAAAAGAAATGGAATTAACCGGCGGAAGCATTTTCCTTGATATAATAATAAAAGAAAGCAGCAGCCAGTTGAATGCGGTAGTAATCACGGCAGGGTCATTCGAAGCAAGTGATGAGAAAAAATCAGTTATCATGAAACCGCTTGACATTGTAACTACAGCAGGCGGATTAGCTGATATTCCTTCTGCGATAAACACCTTACCGGGAACCCAGATGGTTGGGGAAGAAGGTAAACTTTTCGTCAGGGGAGGCGACAGTTACGAAACCCGTACTTTTATAGATGGGATGATCGTTGACAAACCTTATGAATCAACCACGCCCGATGTTCCATCAAGAGGGAGGTTTTCACCATTTCTTTTTAAAGGTACTATTTTCAGTTCAGGAGGTTACTCAGCAGAATATGGTCAGGCTTTATCCTCTGCCCTTATATTGCAAACTACCGACCTTCCTTCAGAATCGGTTACAGGTATTTCGTTGATGAGTATCGGAGTTGGGGCGTCTCATACACAAAGATGGCAAAAATCATCTGTATCTGTTTCAGCCGATTACTTTAATCTTACACCCTATTTTAACCTCTTTAAACAAGATTTCGACTGGCAGGAAGCACCAAAAGGAATTGGCGGTTCTTTATCGTTCAGGCAAAAGACAGGAAAAGACGGATTGATCAAATTCTATAGCCAGGTCAGCCATAGTAAAAGTAAGCTTCGTTATCCAAACTATATGGACGTAGCAACAACAAATGACATTAACCTGAATGATGATAATGGATATTTCAATGCAACTTACCGCGACCTGTACGGGAAAAAATGGATTTCGAATGGCGGCGTTTCTTATACATTTAATGTTGACGATACAAAGATTGAACAAGACGAGATAAAAGAAAAAACCAAAAGCCTTCAATTCAAATATAACCTGGCTTGTTTATTGAGTGAAGATATTAAAATCAAATTCGGAGGGGATGTCTGGAACAGGCAGTTCTCCCAGGATTATTTTGATTCGGAGAGAAATGAAGATTTTTTCAGCGACTTTACTGATAATATTTCATCAGTCTTTGTTGAAGCGGAATTTATGATCAATGGAAAATTTGCAGCACGGGCAGGAGTACGGGCTGAATATTCAGGTTTGTTAAAAAAATCAAACCTGTCGCCCAGGATATCTCTGGCTTATAAGACAGGCAAAAAAAGCCAGGTGTCACTGGCGTACGGTACGTTTTTTCAATCGCCTAATGACCATTATCTTGAATTCAATCGCGACCTGAGCTTTGAAAAGGCAACACATTACATTTTGAATTACCAGATCATTAAAAACAACAGGACATTCAGGATAGAGGCTTTTTATAAAGATTATAAAAACCTTGTGAAATACGACAGTTTGTATTTGTACGATCCTTCAACTTATAATAACTTCGGTAAAGGATATGCACAGGGAATCGATATTTTTTGGCGGGATAATTCTTTCGGAAATCATGATTACTGGATTTCTTACTCTTATATAGATACCAAACGCAATTACCGGGATTATCCGGTTTCTGCCACACCTACATTTGTCTCGAACCACAATCTATCTGTTGTATATAAACATTACATATCCAAAATAAGTTCACAGATTGGGTTAACATATAGATTTGCAAGCGGAAGAGCTTATTTTAATCCTAATAATCCTGATTTTCTATCTGATAAAACAAAAGCATATAATGACCTTAGTTTTAATCTAAGCTATCTTACAAATTTATGGGGTAATTTTACAATCGTATATTTTTCGGTAAACAATATATTGGGGTTTGATAATGTATTTGGTTATCAATATAGC
>JAIORT010000829.1 GCA_021107975.1 Bacteroidales bacterium
CATAATAAAAATACTGATAAATCAGTATTGTGTAAATAAATGATATGATAGAATTTTGCTGTAAATTTAAACATTAAAATTAAAGTATTGAAAAAGCAATTTTTGTTATTAATTTTTGTTCTGGCTTTCAGCCTGTTTGGCTTTAGTCAGGAGATTACTCAAACCATAAAAGGTAAAGTTTATGACAGCGAAATGGAAATGGGTTTACCTGGGGCAACAATTGTAATTCCTGGTTCTGATCCTTTAATTGGAGTTACAACCGATAGTGAAGGTTATTTTAGATTGGAAAAAGTCCCGGTAGGAAGGGTTGATATCCAAATCAGTTTTATTGGATATGAAAGTTATTTTGTATCTGAATTACTCGTAAGCTCGGGTAAAGAAATTAACTTGAATATTCCCTTAAAAGAATCTGTTGAATATTTGAAGGGAGTTGTAGTAACTGCTGAGATTCAAAAGGAAAAACCTTTGAATTCGATGGCAACGGTTTCGGCAAGATCTTTTACGGTGGAGCAGGCACAGCGGTTTGCCGGAGGTATGGACGACCCTTCGAGGCTTGTTAGCTCTTTTGCAGGCGTTACTCCAAGCACTGTTGAAAATAATGAAATTATAATAAGGGGAAATGCAGCTAAGGGAATTTTATGGCGGTTGGAAGGAGTTGAAATTCCCCCTCCTAATCATTTGGCAGGTATGTTTTCAGGAGGCGGGATAATTACAATGTTCAATAGTAATATGTTAGCCAATTCCGATTTCTTTACAGGAGCTTTTCCGGCTGAATATGGCAATGCCTTATCAGGTGTATTTGATATTAATTTGCGAAACGGAAACAGGGATAAAAGAGAATACACTATTCAGGCAGGCTCGTGTGGAATTGAATTTGCAACCGAAGGACCATTTAAAAAAGGTAAGCAGGCAACCTACCTGGTAAATTACAGGTATTCGACATACAGCATATTAAAAACTTTTCTTCCCCATGTTACGGGTTTACCCGATTTTTCCGACCTGTCATTTAAACTGAATTTCCCAACTGCCAAAGCCGGTACTTTTTCTTTATGGAGTATTAATGGTATGGGGAAGATCGATTTTGAACCTGAAAAAGATCCCGAAGAATGGACAACAAATTATGATGCTTATAATTATGATATTCATTACGACTTAACTGCATCAGGATTGAATCACAGGATAATTGTCGGTAAAAAATCCTATTTGTTTTCATCATTATCATTTTCAGCAAGTAAATATACGAATAACAATTCCTATTTAAGGTCGAACTTAGATGAGGTTCCCGTGTCCGATCAAAATGAGGTCAATTCAAGATTATCTTTATCAAGCTATTTTAATCATAAATTCAATAGCCGGCATACGAACAGGACGGGAATTGTATTGAGCAGATTAGCTTTTAATTATGATGTAAAAGGTAATTCGGATGTGGCAAACAGCAATACTTATGATTTCCTGGTAAACGACAAAGGATCATCTGCTTCTGCGCAGGTTTATTCTGAATCTAAATATTTCATCAACGAAAAGCTGAATGTTAATGCCGGCATGCATTTGCTGTACTTTGCCTTTAATAAAAAATTTACCGTTGAACCGCGTGTCGGCTTCAATTGGAATTTTGCACCCGCTCATACCTTTAGCCTGGGATACGGCAAGCACAGCCGGATAGAACCTTTAAGAATTTACCTGATGGAAGTTGAAACTCCGGGAGGATTGGAAGAGTTGAACAGAGACCTGAAAATTACAAAAGCTCATCATTTTGTGTTGGGTTACGATTGGAATATAAACAATTACACTCACCTGAAAATCGAACCGTATTACCAGATTTTATACGATGTGCCTGTAACACCCGATAGTTCTTTTTCAATGATCAATTATATTAGTGAAACGTTTTTCACAGAACAATTAATTAATGATGGAACCGGCAGAAACATAGGAGTTGATGTTACGCTCGAGCGTTTTCTGAAGAATGGATTTTATTATATGTTCACGGCTTCTGTGTACAATTCTAAATATAAAGGAGGCGATGGCATTGAGCGAAATACACGCTACAACCAAAATTTTGTGTTTAACCTGTTAGGCGGAAAAGAATGGCGGGTGAGGGAAAACAATATATTTAGTCTTAACGGCAAGTTTACTGTTTTGGGTGGCAGGCGATATGCACCGGTAGATAATAAAAAGTCAATTGCCGAACAGTTTGTGATATATGACGATTCCCGGATTTATGAAGAGCAATCACCAAC
>JAIORT010000596.1 GCA_021107975.1 Bacteroidales bacterium
ATAATTTTCAACAAAACGACAAGTAATGATTATTATTTTAAAAATCAAGGAGACAAGGAGACTCTTCCATCCCGACCCAAAAGCTTTCGGGTTTAGGATGCGAACTCCAGAAGGTCTTTACCAAATTTAAAATCTTAAATCTTAAATTTAAAATCTTAAATAATATTATCTTCTATCTTTGCACCTTAAAAATAGTCATTGGTCAATAATAAACAGTCAATCAAAAAATGGAATTAAGCGAACAGGAAATCATCCGGAGGCAGTCGTTAGACGAATTAAAGAAATTAGGGATAGATCCATATCCTGCTGATATTTACGAAGTGAATGTTACTGCAGAGGAAATCCATAAAAATTTCCCTGCGGATAATTCACTTTACCAGGATGTATGTTTAGCCGGACGCATCATGCAACGGAGAATAATGGGTGCAGCATCTTTTACCGAAATTCAGGATGCAACCGGAAGGATACAATTATATTTCAAACGCGATGAGATTTGTCCGGGAGAAGATAAAACCATGTATAATATCGTTTTTAAGCGTCATCTCGACATTGGTGATATTATAGGTGTGAAAGGGTATGTTTTTATCACTCAAATGGGAGAGATCACTATTCATGTGAAAGAATATAAGTTGTTGAGTAAATCGCTGAAAGTGCTTCCTGTTGTAAAAGAAAAAGAAGACAAGGTTTGGGATGCCTTTACCGATCCCGAACAGCGCTATCGTCAGCGGTATCTTGATTTGATTGTAAATCCTAAAATTAAAGATGTTTTTGTTCAAAGGAGCCGGTTGATCAATTCAATGCGATCTTTTCTTAACGACAAGGGATACCTTGAAGTTGAAACTCCGGTATTACAACCTCTGTATGGAGGAGCGGCTGCCCGTCCTTTTAAGACTTTTCATAATACATTAGATATGACGCTTTACCTGCGTATTGCTGATGAGCTTTACCTGAAAAGACTGATAGTGGGAGGATATGATGGTGTTTATGAATTTGCAAAGGACTTCAGGAATGAAGGGATGGATCGTTACCATAATCCTGAATTTACACAGATGGAACTTTATGTAGCTTATAAAGACTATAAATGGATGATGGACCTTATGGAAGAGATGGTGGAGAAAATTGCTTTGGATATGCACGGAACCACAAAAGTAAAAGTTAGTGATCGGGAAATTGATTTTAAACGTCCCTGGAAAAGACTTACCATGTACGAGGCAATTAAGGAATATACAGGGATTGATATTTCAGGGATGAATGAAGAGGAGATTATTAAAGTTGCAAATAAAGTCGGAGTTGAAACAGACCCTTCAATGGGAAAAGGAAAGCTGATTGATGAAATTTTTGGTGAGACCGTAGAACCTAATTTAATACAACCCACTTTTATTACAGATTATCCGATTGAGATGTCGCCGCTTGCTAAAAAGCATAAAAGCAAAGAAGGTTTAGCTGAGCGCTTTGAAGCGATATGTAATGGAAAGGAGATATGCAATGCCTTTTCCGAATTGAATGATCCCATTGATCAGCGTGAACGCTTTGAGGCTCAACTTGAACTTGGCAAAAGAGGCGATGAGGAATCTATGGTTTTAGATGAAGACTTTCTAAGGGCTTTGGAATACGGCATGCCGCCGACTGCAGGATTGGGCATCGGAATTGACCGCCTTGCTATGGTCATGACCGACCAGCCTTCTATACAGGATGTTATATTCTTTCCCCAAATGCGACCGGAGAAGAAACCGCAGGTATCAACCGATGAAGATTTTATCGAACTGGGAATTCCAAAGGACTGGATTCCGGTAGTCAGGAAAGCCGGCTTTATAACCATTGCTGAACTGAAACAAGCAAACCCGAATAAACTTTTCAATGATCTGAACGGGTTAAGGAAGAAGATGAAACTAAATATTCCTGCTTTGAAGATTGAGGAGGTGAAGGGGTGGATGGAGAAGTAATTCTTTATTCAGTAATTTAATATTCAGTAACTAATCAGTGATTTAATTGAATTTCGTTATATCGTTGAAAAATCAAAAAATAAATATTATTTGTATATATTCCTACCCCTACACCCCTTCCATCCTACGGACTCCTTTCAGTCGAAAGGGGATAATTGGTATTTATTTTCTGATTTTTTCATTGACACACTGATCAGTTACGATATTTATTTATTGCAATTCATTCCTCATCCGGAAACTTCTCCGGCTTCCCAAAATCAGGATTATTAATAAACGTTGTAT
>JAIORT010000435.1 GCA_021107975.1 Bacteroidales bacterium
AAATTTATCTATATTTTTACCACAAATTTTAAATGAACCGAATAATGAAAAAATCAATAGCAATTCTTACAGGCGGCGGGCCTGCGCCCGGCATCAATACGGTGATAGCCTCAATAGCAAAAGTTTTTTTGAAAGACGGATACAAGGTTATAGGAATCCATGAAGGTTATAAAGGATTATTTGCCTATAAACCTTCTATCACTGTGTTCGACTTTATTACTTGTGATAAAATTATGAACCAGGGCGGTTCGTTCCTGCACATGAGCAGGCATAAGCCGAAGAACAATGAATTCAGAACCGATTTTTTTGTGAAGAATAATGTAAAGCTGTTAGTTACAGTCGGTGGAGATGATACGGCTTCCACTGCCAACCGGATCGCAAAGTTCCTTTCTGAAAATAACATCAGCATTCAGAATATCCATGTTCCTAAAACTATTGATAATGACCTTCCTCTGCCTGAAGGATCGCCGACATTTGGCTACCAGACTGCAAAAGAAACAGGTGTTAAAATAGCAGCTACTGTTTATGAAGATGCGCGTACAAGCGGTAATTGGTTTGTTGTTTCGGCAATGGGGCGTGAAGCCGGACACCTTGCATTTGGTATCGGAGCCGCCTGTCACTACCCGATGATTATCATTCCGGAAATGTTCGACAAGGCAAGGATTTCTTTCGACAGAATAATTAACCTTATTATTTCGTCTATACTTAAACGCAAAATTCTAAGAATAAACTACGGAGCAGTCATCATCAGCGAGGGAGTTTTTCATTTTATGACCAATACCGAGATTGAGGCGACAGGCATCAACTTTACTTATGATGACCATGGTCATCCTGAATTAGGCAATGTGAGCAAGGCACATATTTTTAACATGCTACTTCAACGGAAATTAAAAGAACTGAATATAAATGTTAAAAGCCGCCCGGTGGAGCTGGGATATGAATTAAGATGCGTTATCCCTACGGCTTTCGACCTGTTATACTGTTCGCTTCTTGGCATAGGTGTGAAACAACTGTTTGATCAGGGAAAAACAGGATGTATGGTAACTTCCGATCCTAAAGGTGATATCGCACCATTATACCTGAAAGATGTTGAAGATGAAAACGGCAAAGTAAAACCCAGGTTAGTAGATATAAATTGCCAGAAATCACAATTGGTTTTCAGGAACAACCTGCATTTTATCTATGAAAGGGATTACGAAGCAGCAAAGCAATTTGTTAAAAATCCCGAAGAGTTCGATTTTTTTAAGATACTTAACTGGGATTGATCCTCGCTCAATCGCCTGACCACTAATATTGAGCAGGTTCAATATTTTAAAGTTAATGAATTAAAGAAACTCTTAACATTGCTCCAATCAACATCGATTAACATTTCAGGCGCAGGTTCTAAATCTGCTTCTCCAAAATAGACAAGACTTTTTACAAGGTGGAACATCTCTCGACTTTTATATTTCAGTTTATAAAACTCAAATAATTCCTCAATAGAAAATTCCTGTAAAATAAAATATACATCGTAAAAATCTTTTTTCGAGCCTCTCCTTGCAATTGCGGATAATTTCATAGCGGCTATATCCTTTTTGGAAATTAAACGCAAACCGTCTATAATCTCAATTTCTTCAAGAAGGGGATAATTGTGCCTTATTATATCTACTTCAACTCCATCAATCACCACATTCAATGTATTTCTTGCCTCGCCAATTATTTTTATTGACCCTAAAAGTTCAATTTCAGATATTAATTCCTGTGTACTAAACTCAACATGAGTAAATAAATCCAGGTCAATTGAAATACGATGACCTATTCGTAACGCCAGCGCAGTACCTCCCACAAGATAAAAATTATCAAGTCCGGGAAGCTTCATTAGTTTTTTTAATAATTCCAATGTTCCCGGATAGATTGCTTCGTATTTGAGCATTTGAATTCAGATTTTGGTATATTAAAATATGAGCTACAAAAATTCAGGGTCAGGTTGTCGAGGTATTTTATCTTTATAACTTCTTTTCTTATGAAATCTTTTCCGTAATAATCTTTTATCTGATTCCAGTCATCTAACGTGCCCTTCATTAAAACTCTTGAAATAATAAACCTCGAATGAACATCAAAGTCAACGCTATGTTGATCAACATCCCAAAATAAATAAGCAGATAGTTTCATTATTGATTATCTAAAGTTTTATTTTTCTTTTTGGTAAAACAAAGATACAAAAAAAGCAGTTATCCGAAAATTT
>JAIORT010000170.1 GCA_021107975.1 Bacteroidales bacterium
CAGCCTGTCCCGAACTTGATTCGGGAAAGCATATGCACAAAGATAATCGCAAGCGGCACCCAAATTTGAGTATGTAGTTTTATTGTGTGTTTACATATAATGAATTAACAAACAGGGCGTTAGCGGCATTTTGATATTGAAGTGGTGAATAATGCGTGTTAAATGTTATGTTCAATGTGTTTGGTACATCCACTAAAACAAAAAAAATGAAATTTGACAACAAAACCAAAAGAGCAGCAAATCCCGGCACACCGGCAAACATCTGTTTGCTGCACATTTGGTTTGAACATACTACTAATAATAATTATTATAAAAGTCCCAATTCTTTCAATTTTTCATCAGTTGGAATTCCATCTGCTGTCCATCCCCTGATTTTGTAATAATCCGGCAGCATCTCACCCAAACGATGTACTTGTCCTTTGTTCGGACCTGCAGGAATTGGCTCTTCAAGCAAGCGTTTAGGCAGTGTATCGTCTTTTGCCGATAAACCGGATTTCAGGTTAAACTGTCTTTCCATATTCCAAATCCTTTCTCCTGCCAGCATCATTTCATCAACAGAATAATTAAATCCTGTGGCTTTATTTAATAAATCGGCATAATCAGGTGCGCCAAGCGCAAAAGATGTAAACAAACATAAGCCTGATGAGTCAATAACAGCAGTTAAATCCTGAAAAGCTTTCACCCATTCAGGCTTGCCTTTTATTTCTTGAGGATCAAGCTTTTCGGGTGCTCCTACAATTTCCGGAGCAATAAGATAACCACGTACATGGCAACCTCCTCTGTTACTTGTTGCGTATGAAAGTCCTTGTCCCTGAACACCACGAGGATCATAAGCAGGAATTTCCATTTTTTTAACAGTCATTGACAACTCAGGATGTCCAAAACTTTCAGCCATGCGATACGAACCAAGAGCCATTTTCTCTCCAATTCCTTCTTTATATGCAAGTTTTTTTATATAATAAAGAAGAGCTTCTGAGTTTCCAAATTTTAGTTCCGGTCCTTTTTCGAGTTCTTCATTTTTAATATAACCTTTTTCGTAAAGTTCCATTGCTGTAGCAATTGTTACACCAACAGAAATAGGATCTATACCTAATTCGTTGCACATAAAATTTGCCTGAGAAATAGCATTTAAATTATCAATTTCACATAAAGCGCCAAAAGCCCAGCCCGGTTCATATTCGGGTCCTTCACCTTTTTTACCCTGAGGCAATTCAACAAGTCTGCCACAAGCTATTGGACAAGCGTAACAAGCAACATTTTTTATGAGATAACCTTTTTCAACCAAGGCTTCTCCGGAAACTTCATTAATACCGTCAAATTGTGCTTTTTGAAAGTTGCGAGTAGGATATAAACCACCGGAATTAATAATGTTATCAAGAACTTTTGTTCCCAAAGCCGGCAAACCTTCACCGGTTACTCCGTTTTCTTTTAATATCTTAATTTTTTCTTTAACTGCTGCACTAAAAGCTTCTTTATCATCAATAAGTGTTTTGTGTTTCCCTGATACAATAATAGCTTTTAACATTTTACTTCCCATTACAGCACCAACTCCGGAACGTCCGGCTGCACGGTTCTTGTCATTCAGAATGCCTGATATTAATGAAAGATTTTCACCGGCAGGTCCTATGCATGCAACTTTTGCGGTTTTTTCGCCAATTTCTTCCATTAAAATGTCAGTGGTTTCGTGAGTGTCTTTACCCCAAAGATGTGCTGCATCTCTAAGTTCTGCATTATCGTTATCTATATAAAGATAGCATGGTTTTTTAGCTTTACCTTCTAAAATAAGAATATCGTATCCTGTGCTTTTAAATTTGTATCCAAAAAAGCCACCAGAATTACTTGAAGCAATTGTGCCTGTAAGCGGCGATTTAGTGATTACCATATATCTGCCTCCTGTTGGTGCGATAGTATATGTTAATGCTCCTGTAGCAAATATTAATTTATTTTCAGGAGAAAATGCATCAACTTTTGCATCAACTTCATCTGAAAAAATTTTGGTTCCTAAACCTCGCCCGCCAATATACTTCTTTGCAAGGTCTTTAGATAAATCTTCCGACATAATTTTTTTTGTAGCAAGATTTACTCTTAAAATTTTACCATGGTATGACATAATATATAATTTTTAGTGAATAATATTTTGTAAACTTACAAAATAAATAACTGAATTGCAATATGTTGCAATTTGCATATCGGTATTTGGTTTAGATTTATTTTT
>JAIORT010000414.1 GCA_021107975.1 Bacteroidales bacterium
AAAATATATTACATACTACTAAAAAATAATTGGTACTATGTGTTGCATAGTACTATTTTTTGTTATATATTTGCCGCATGAATATTGAAAAAACGACAGCACAAATGCGGAAAGGAGTTCTTGAGTACTGTATCCTATCCATTATTAATGAAAAAGAGGTATATGCCTCCGACATCATTCAAAAATTAAAAGAAGCAAAACTGATAGTAGTTGAAGGTACTTTATATCCTCTTTTAACCCGGCTAAAGAATGATGGACTTTTGAGTTACAGGTGGGAGGAATCCAAATCGGGTCCGCCAAGGAAATATTATGAAATAACAGAAAGCGGGATTAATTTCCTTAAAGATTTGGACCTGGGATGGAATGAATTAGTCGAAGCAGTAAATAAAGTAGCAGGAAAAAATTAAAATAAAATATAAATAAAGCTATAAAATTCAAATATAAATAAATTCAAAATCAAAATAAACTATGAAAAAGACATTCACAGTTAACATCAGGGGAATAGTATTCCACATTGATGAAGATGCTTACGAAGTTTTAAATGATTACCTGCAAAGCATCAAACAATATTTTGCTAAAACAGAAGGTGGGGATGAGATCATCTCCGATATCGAGACTCGTATTGCAGAAATGCTCCGTGAAAGTATCGGGGATGAAAAACAGGTGATAACACTTGATGATATCGAAAAAGTAATAGAAGTGATAGGGCAACCCAGCGAGTTTGGAGGGGAGCCGGAGGATGAAACAGCATGGCAGCAAAAAAGCGAAAAATCCAAAACGATTAAGAGATTATACCGCGATCCTGACCGGTCAATCCTTGGTGGAGTGTGTGGCGGATTAGGCGCCTACTTTCATACCGACCCGGTTTGGTTCAGACTGGCATTTGTGATTTTTTCTCTTCCGGGATTTGGGACACCATTAATTATATATTTTATTCTATGGATAGTTATACCTGAAGCAAGGACAGCCGCCGAAAAACTGCAAATGAAAGGAGAAAAGGTAAATATCTCCAATATCGAAAAATCAATCCGTGAAGAGATTGGAAACATGAAAAACAAATTTAACGACTTTACTAAAGGAGCCAAACAGACTTATAAAAAAAAAAGCGCAGCACATAGATCCGATTTTCGGAATGTAGGTAATGCCTTGGCTAAAGTCCTGGAACTCTTCGTAAAGGTGATTCTTATTTTTACAGGGATTATCCTTTTAATTGTTGGGATTTCACTAATAGCAGCATTTCTAATTACGATATTTGGCTGGGGAGGACAAATTTTTATCCTGGATTCCGAATTAATCTATGTTTCACTTTCTGCCCTGTCTGATCTCATTTTTGGAAATACCGGAAGCAATGTGTTTTTTAAAACAGGATTAATATTGTTTATCAGTATCCCTTTGTTTTTGCTTTTGCTTGCAGGTGTAAAACTGATTTTTGGTATTGAAAAGATAAAATATATTGGCATTACGGCTCTCAACCTTTGGTTAATCGGATTGATACTTACTGTATTTTACGGATTTAAAATAGCAAAAAGTTTCAGCCATCATGGAATATACAAAGAGTCGGTTTCTGTTGAAATGCCATATAATTCCCCTCTTTATATTGATGTAAAAAACGATGAGGATTTTAAAAAAATATACCGGTATGAAGATTATTTTGAAATTGACGACATGAATATGATCATCACAACAGATGAGAATGACCCTTTTTATGGAATTCCGCAATTGGAAATAGAAAAAAGCAGTAACGACCAGATTGAACTTGAAATATATTATCGCTCAAAAGGAAAGAACCGCAGGGTTGCATCAGAAAGAGCAAATAATACGATTTATAATTATTCAGTAAATGATACCTTGATGGTTTTTGATCCGTTTTTCAAAATCGCAGACAATGAAGTATGGCGAAAGCAACAGGTTGACCTCGTTTTAAAAGTACCTGAAGGATGCTACTTGCAATTAAGTGAAAATATGTATAAAATTCTGGACAACCATCATCATTCGCCATCCCGGCTTTCCGGTGAAACGTGGCAGATGACAAAAACAGGATTAAAGAAATCAGAATTTGTTCCCTCTGAAAGAGAAGACAAGATAGAAACGGAAAAAGAATATGATTTTGTTCCTGATGAAGAATCTGAAAACAATCCGGTTTCTATGATTGGTTTTCTATACACCGGATTCCTTGAAATCTTTGGGTTTCGGATATAACAACACTTGTTATTC
>JAIORT010001001.1 GCA_021107975.1 Bacteroidales bacterium
TTGAGGGTATAAAGAGCTTTGAAGAGAAGCGCAGTCCTGATTGGATAAATAAATAATAGTGTTTTTTTCTTTTTACAATAGGACACGGATTAACACAGATTACACAGATATAGTAATTTTGCTATTATGGCAAAAGAAGTGCCGATATTATTAAAATCTGTGTGAATCTGTGCAAATCCGTGTCCTATCCTCAATCAACCAGGCTTCGCCTCCGGCTATGCCCGGCAAGCCAATCAATAATCTTCAATCATAACAGGAGGCCACATGTCTCAGATAAACAAAATAGGTGTAATAGGTGCGGGCAATATGGGAAGCGGTATAGCCCAGAAAATCGCCCAGGAAGGCATAAATGTTGTAATGGTAGATATGAAAGACGAGTTTGTTCAACGCGGGCTCGGAATCATTAAAGGCCTGCTCGAAGAAGGCGTTGAGCGAAAGATTTTCAAGCCTCAGCAGGTTGAAGAAACACTCTCTCGAATTACAGGAACAACCGACTTTAACGATGTTGCTGACGCGGATCTTGTTATCGAGGCTGTTTTTGAGGACAAAAAAGTAAAAACAGATCTTTTTAAAAAGCTCGATGAAATTTGCTCGGACAAGACCATTCTTGCCACAAACACTTCCAGCTTTTTTGTAAAGGATTTCACCGGGCAGATATCCCGTCCCGATCGTTTTATAGGTCTTCACTATTTTTTCCATCCGGCAAAAAACCGGCTTCTTGAAGTTATCCCCCATGAAACAACAAGCACTGAAACCATTGAAAAAGCTCTGCTTGCAGCAAAGCTCCACGGCAAGACTTCCATTGTTGTAAAAGACGCACCAGGGTTTGCGGTCAACCGATTTTTTGTGCCTTTCTTAAACGAAGCAGCCCGTATGCTTGAAGAAGGCATTGCTGACATCCCCACCCTTGAAGAAGCTGCAAAACGTGCCTTTAAAATAGGTATGGGGCCTTTTTTACTTATGAACGTAACAGGTATTCCCATCGCAGTCCATGCCGCAACAACCCTTGGCAACGAGCTTGGTCCTTTCTATGCTCCATGTGAAATCCTTAAAAAACAGATGGAAAAAGGAGAAAACTGGGATATCGAAGGTGAAGTGGATGAATCTAAGATCCAGGCGGCTGTTGATCGATTCAATGGTGTGTGCCTCGGCGTTGCAGCAGCCCTTGTGGATGAAGGTGTCGCCTCCATAGAAGATACAGACCGTGGTGCAAAAATCGGACTACGATGGATCTTCGGCCCATTCGAGTTGATGAACAGGATAGGAATTGACAAAACCTATGAAAATGTTGAAGCCATTACCAAAATATATCCCGACTTTAAAATGCCGAAAATTCTGGCAAAACAAAAAGAACTGGGTAAAGCATTTGATTTTAACTTTGTCGATCTAAATGTAAAAGACAACATTGCATATATAACCTTAAACCGTCCCGAGGCAATGAATGCTCTAAACGAAACAGTGGTTGCCCAGCTTGACGCACGTTTCACTGAAGCGGAAAAAAATCCGGCTGTAGATGCGATTGTATTCCAGGGTGCAGGCAAGGCATTTGTCGCAGGTGCGGACATCCGTTATTTTGTTAAAAATATAAAGGCCGATAAAATACCTGATATCGTTGAATTTACGAGAAAAGGACATGAACTTTATCTCAGGATTGAAAATTCCGACAAGCTCACGATAACACTTTTAGACGGACTTTCCCTTGGCGGTGGAAGCGAGCTTGCACTTTCCTGCCAGGCAATAATTGCAACACCTGCCGGATCGATGGCTTTTCCTGAAACCGGAATCGGCATATATCCCGGCCTGGGAGGTATGTTGCGTTTCACACGACACGCAGGACCGGAACTTGCCAAATACTATACATTCACCGGAGCACCGGTCAGCGTTAAAGACGCCTTTGATCTTGGAATCGTCAGCAAAATAGTCGAACCTGCCGAAGTTGAATCGGCAATAAAAGAACTCGTTTCAGAAGCAAAAATAGACAAGTACCGTGATCGTGAAATCCCTGAGAAATTTAAGCCAATGGCACAGGCATGCACAAAAGAAAATGTTGAAAAACTTCTTTCCGGAAAACCCCCGGAAGGTGTGCCTGAAGAAATTGCCGCCAAAATAGCAAAAATTGTCGGGTATAAAGCGCCTCTTTCTTTAAAACTTGCAGACGAAATCATCGACCAGCAGATGGGAAAAACGATGGCCGAAGCCGTGGAAAT
>JAIORT010000228.1 GCA_021107975.1 Bacteroidales bacterium
TTGCCTGCATCTCCATAGGACCTGCCGGTGAAATGAAAATGTCGGCAGCTTCCGTTGCATTCACCGACATGGAATTGCGGCCTACCCGCCATGCGGGACGTGGCGGCGTCGGTGCAGTCATGGGCACTAAAGGAGTAAAGGTCATAGTACTCGATGATACAGGAACGGAAAACAGGGCTCCGAAAGACCCTGATAAGTTCAAGGAAGCAAACAAGGCTTTTACACAAGGTATCAAAAAACATCCTGTTAGTGGTGAAGGACTGCCGGCTTACGGAACTAACGTATTGACCAACGTCGTTAACGAAGCAGGCGGGTATCCAACCAACAACTTTGCATCAGGCCGTTTTGACGGTGCTTCCAAGATCAGCGGTGAAACTATGGCTGAAACTGAAACGGCCCGCGGGGGCAAAGCCACCCAAGGCTGCCATAAAGGTTGCGTAATACAATGTTCCGGCACTTATAATGACAAAGACGGCAACTTCCTGACAAAACAACCGGAATATGAGACTGTATGGGCTCATGGTGGTAACTGCGGGATTGATGACCTGGATACAATTGCCATGCTCGATCGTATGGATGACGATTATGGTTTGGATACCATTGAAATGGGAGCCACTATTGGTGTTCTCATGGAAGCGGGTATGGCAAAGTTCGGTGATGCTGAAGCGGCCATCAATTTTATAAAAGAAGTCGGCAAAGGAACCCCTTTAGGACGTATCATTGGAAACGGCGCTGCTGTTACAGGTAAAGTATTTGGCGTTGAAAGAGTTCCTGTAGTTAAGGGCCAGGCGCTTCCTGCATATGATCCCAGGTCGGTTCAGGGTATCGGCGTCACATATGCCACCAGCACCATGGGAGCTGATCACACCGCAGGTTATGCTGTTGCTACTAACCTTGTGGGGGTTGGAGGCAATGTTGATCCCTTGAAACCCGAAGGACAGGTGGAGCTTTCAAGAAATCTTCAAATTGCCACAGCAGCCATTGATTCAACAGGCATGTGTTTATTTATTGCCTTTCCGATTTTGGATCAGCCGGAAACATTTCAGGCGCTGATCGATTTAATCAGCGGTTTCTCGGGTGCTCCTCTTACGGCTGATGATGTTACCGCTCTCGGAAAATCGGTACTTGAAAAAGAAAGAGACTTCAATACCAGGGCTGGTTTCTCTAATAAAGATGACCGCCTGCCTGAATTTTTTATGAAAGAGGCTCTGCCGCCGCATAACATCACCTTCCAGGTTACAGATGAAGAACTGGATCAGGTTTTTAACTGGTAGCAAAAAAGCCTTTTTATTTTTAATTTATGGGGAGACCTGTCTGAGGTCTCCCCATACTATTTTCCCTCCACGTTCTGCGGCGAGGTAGTATTTTTGAATAATACACTCAGCATAAAACTAAGTCTGACCCTTGAAAAGACTCTAATCCCGATTTTTTATCAACTCCTTTCCAAAGGATTCATCATACACGCCGAGACAGGCTGCACTATGAAGGAATTGCTCTGCGGGCAAATCGGTATCAAGGATGATTATCTTGAGGAAAGAATTCAGACTATCTTTTTAGACGATAAAATTGTTGACGATGCTAATTCCGCTGTTGTCCGGGAAGAATCAATCCTTGCTCTTTCAGCAGCCATGCCGGGTGTGCTCGGCGCAACCCTGAGAAAAGGTGGCCGGTATGCCCCCATGCGCAGTCAGATTTCCCATGAGAAAGATACGCCATCGGATATTCACAAAGAGGGCGAGGTTACTATAAAACTTTTTAACCTGATACTCAGGGAACTGGGGCCTCTTTTTTTGGAACGGGGAATTCGTGTCAATGGGGAAGATTTTTACGATATCACAGCCAGAAATGATGTTGTTTTTATGGCCGGATGCAAAAAAGCTATAAAGGATGGCAACGATATCGATCCTGAAAAACTCATGGAAGTTGAGTGGGAAAACAAACAAGTATTTCTGCAAATCAAATCTGCAAAGAACTAACCGCCTCCAACCGGCGGAAACAACCCCAGCCTGTCCCCATCCTTTAAGATTGTATCTCTTTTTGCATGGACGCCGTTTATAAATATCAGCTTAACAGAATCAGCCGGAACTTTTAGCTTTTGTATAACATCTTTAACGCATATACCGTCTTCTAAAGCTATTACCGATGGTTTCCCCCCGGTTTCATTTTTCATGTATTTTTTAAGTGTTGCATAAAGATTGACT
>JAIORT010000544.1 GCA_021107975.1 Bacteroidales bacterium
TGGCAACTACCTGGAACCAGAACTGGCCATACAATGAATTATGCCCTGCTGACGGCGGTGGGCCTGGTGGACACGCTTATGCCGGCTGTGTGGCTACAGCTATGGCACAGGTCATGAAATACTGGAGCAACCCGATACAGGGAACCGGATCACATGATTATACACATTATATTTACGGAAACCTTTTTGCTGATTTCGGAGCCACCACTTACGACTGGGCAAACATGCCCCATTCCATTTCGTCAAGTAATACTCCAATTGCCACGTTGATGTATCATTGTGGTGTAGCTGTTGAGATGAGTTACGGGGCCTCCGGTTCTGGTGCCAACCTGGATGGGTATCATGGAGCCTGTAATGCACTCAAGAACTATTTTAAATTCGACCTGAGTGCTTATCATGACAGTAAATATAAATATGAAGATTCCACATGGCAAAACATGCTCCGAAACGAACTGGATAATGGACGTCCAATGCTTTATTCAGGAATGGGAGTCTGGACAGGCCATGCATGGAATTTAGACGGATATGAAGCCGTCGGCGAACTGTACCATTACCACATGAACTGGGGCTGGGGCGGCTCTTACAATGGATATTACTATCTCGACGACCTGACCCCCGGATCCCACAATTACTTTACGGGACAGGAAGCTATTTTTAATTTGTACCCGTATGCTGCAAATTTAGTATCATGTTATCCGCAAAATACAGACTATTGGACAGGGACAACAAATCCATCCTCTAAAACCGAAACCAGCCTGGTATTCGGCACCGACCCGGAGGATGGCTGGATGTCGTTTGATATTTCTGCAATCCCTGACGGGTCAACAATTTATGCAGTAAGTTTTAATGGTCATGTTTATGAAAGGCATAGGCCAAACTGGTCGATCACCCCGGTAAGCAGCGACCCTGTGACAGCAGGTGCAGGCGTATTACATGCCGACATTGTTGCTGAACAATCATCAGGGTATTACTTTCACCATGATGAAACAAATATCAATTACCCGGTTGATTGGAGGGCATATATGCTGGAAGGGGATATTTGTGCTGATGTGCAATCATCTTTATCATCTGATAAATTTACCGTTGGAATTGCAAATAATTATTTGAGCTATACACGATACATAAGGTTTGATGGATGGAACGAAGCTAATCCCCCTTTCCTAAATATTTATTATGCTGCTTATGGGAATATTGAAGGTTATGTTTTTGAAGATGGGTCAACAACACCCATTGAAAATGTATATGTTAGTATCAGGCAATTTACCGACACAACAGATTCGAACGGGTACTATTTAATTGAAGATGTCCCGATTGGTTCATATCAGGTTTCGGTTGATGCAAATGATCAGTTGAATGCGAATGATAATCCTTTTTTCAATGATACGATTATAGCTGTGATAAATGATGGAATTACCACCCAGTTGGATTTCGGCTTAAAATGGGCTGAAATTGTCCTATCCCCAGCGTTCCTGGAAATCCCAATCGATCCTTTTGAAATTAAAACAGACAGTTTTACTATTACCAATAACGGCCCTGGCGACCTTGATTATTTTTGTTATGTAGAACCCCCTATGGGTGATACCCTTGCAAATTTTGATATTGAAACACCATCTGGCGACATAACCCTTTACGGATGTGAATTTGATGGCACTTATGTTTGGGCAACAGGCCCGGTTTCAAGCGGGGGCGATCATCAACTATATAAATTTGACAAAGATGGGAATCTCATTTCACAATACTCGCAAGGGACTACTTCCCAATGGGGAATGCGTAAAATGACATTCGATGGTGCTTTTCTGTATAGCTGTGATTATAATGGATTTTATAGAATAGACCCTGGGGATGGTTCTGTTACAACTTTATTCACCGATTATCCCGATGGCCTATCAAGTCCTGATGGGATTACATGGGTGCCGGGCCTTGGATTTGTTTCTAACGATAATGATGAAGACTTTTTTGTTTTTGATGAGACCGGTGCATTGGTTACCCGCCTTACCAATTCTGATGAAAATTACTATTCAGATATGACTTATGACAATGTGAACGATTGTTTATGGTTAGTTTACGGACCAGCTTATACAATCTATCAATATGATTTGGAAACCGAATCATTGACAGGCTTGTCGTGGTTATTGCCTGATCTCGATGATGATGGGTATCAATCTGCCAATGGTGTTTGCTTTTCCACAAGTTTTGTTGA
>JAIORT010000320.1 GCA_021107975.1 Bacteroidales bacterium
TTCCTTTTTACATAAGCCTGGTATTTTTGATATGTTGTTTCAGTGGTCATTCAGTGGTCATTCAGTTGTCATTCATTCCGAAATTTCGAGAAACAATTGAACAATGAAATTATTTACTTTTTTCTTTTATCATTATTCTCCTATACTCTCCATACTTTTCAGTCATATCATCATAAACCCCTTTTCCGACAAAATGCTTATAAATCTCGTTTGACTTTTCTTTAATATCTATATCCGAGAATTTATCGGGATATAATACTTTGCCTGTGTAATAAGCATTGCAGATAATTGTTCCGAAATTGATAGTGTACCAGTTGTAAGGCAGAAGTGAATATATTTCACCATTTTTAAAAGCGTCAACGGAATTTACTACTGTTTTATCCTTGCTTATTTCGTTTCTAATATTTTTTAATCCTGTAGCATCAATAAATATTTTTTCCGGGTTCCAGATAATTAATTGTTCTTTGTCGATGAATGTGCCTTTAACCGCTGAAATAGCTCTTTTGTCCAAAACAGAAGCAACATTATTTGCATTTACAAATTCAAAAGGAGTATAAGGTGACATGGTAGAAGTTATTCCGTGAGAACCGCGATAAGCAATACCACTTATGTAAATACCGGGTTTTTCTGTTTGAAGAATATCTTTTGTTCTGTTGTTAAGGTCTGAAATACAATTATTGATAAAATTTATCAGCGAATCGGCTCTTTTTTCTTTATCAAGGATTTTACCCATAAATTTTAGTGCCGAAAACATAACATCAATATTTTCATTAAAATCGCCGTATTCAACAGCAAGAACGGGGATACCTGTTTTTTGCTGAAGTTGTTCTGCTTCGCCGGCATTTGCATAAGTGCAGAAAATTAAATCGGGATTAATAGCGGTAATAAGTTCAGGCTCGGCATAGTTACCCGTACCTATTGACGGGAGCTTCCTCAATTCGGGGTGAGCCATAAGATATGGAGTAGAACGTTTTTTTTCATACTCTTCAACACCTGCAACCAAATCGGAAGCATTAAGATAAACTACATATCGCAAAGCACCGGAACGTATTGCCAATATTGTTTTAACTTTCGCAGGTATTTCTACCCTGCGTCCAATCATATCAGTAATTTCAATCGTGCCTGAATTTTCCGAACCGGTATTGCCCGAACATGAAAACAGAATAAAAATTATAAAAATGTAGTATATTCCAGGATGTTTCACCTTTGTAGTGTTATCAATTTAATAAAAGTAACACACAAAGATATAAGAATTTTATAATTTCATACTATTCCGATTATTTTTTTGTAATAACACTGCATGACTTCGCTTTATAACCGGATGTTCAATAATTTCAAAACCAATATTTTGAGCAGTTTCAATTAACCTTCCGAAATTTTCTTTTGAAACATGTCCTTTTGGTTCGGCGATTAATAATTTGCCATCTTGTTGTAAAGCCCTGTATATTTCTGTTAAAAATTTTGCTTTGTTCTGTACTTCATGAACAACGGCAAAAGCCAGGGCAAAATCAATTTGTCCGGACAGGTCATTTATTTGTAATGAATCTGATGTGCACATCCGGGTTTCAATTATATCGGCAAGTTTTGCTTTGTCAACTTTCTTCTTAAGCATTTTTATCATTTTTTCCTGAAGGTCGATACAAATAACACTTCCGTCGGTTCCTACAATTCTGGCAAGTGGCAAACTGAAAAAGCCCATTGCACAGCCAATATCAATAACCTTCATCCCGGGCTTTACGTGTTTACTAAGTATTTTATCAGGATTTTGAGCCATTTTTCTTAATGGACTTGCTAATAAATATCCTACCCATATCGGGCAAACATGTTCTTCTGCCATTTTTAATTTTATTATTATTGACGAAAATATTAATTTTTTATTGCAGTTTTTATTTAATATCTTTTGAGACAAATTCATATTTTGTATTGTCAAACAAATATAAAAACATTTTGTGAAGGGGTATCCGGGCATTAATGATATTGAGCTAATAAAACTTGTTAAAGAAGGTGAAATGCCTGCTCTTACTGCCTTGATTTTGCGGTATGAAAAACAAGTTGTAAAAACCGTTACCGGTATGCTGGGTAAATGCCAGGAAGTTGACGATATAAGCCAGGAAACATTTATCAGGTTCTATCAGTCGCTAAATAATTTTAAATGTAAGTCAGGTGTTGGAACGTACATTACACGAATAGCAATCAA
>JAIORT010000442.1 GCA_021107975.1 Bacteroidales bacterium
ACTGAATGACCACTGAAACAACATATCAAAAATACCAGGCTTATGTAAAAAGGAAAATAGTATTTATTATTATCATCACTTTTCTTTTGTTATTTTTTATGGTAACCGGATTAGTCTTCGGTTCGGTAAAAATATCTTTATCCGATATTATTTCAGCAATAACAGGAAATGGGGAACAAACCCATATTCAGATAATAACCAACATACGATTGCCACGGGTTTTATCAGCAATATTAGCCGGGGCAGCGCTTTCGGTTGCAGGAGCTGCTATGCAAAGCATTTTAAGAAATCCGCTTGGCTCACCTTTTACATTGGGAATTTCTAATGCAGCAGCTTTCGGGGCAGCTTTTGCAATTATAATTCTCGGTGCCGGTGATACGCATAGCAATGTTGCCGACTCCGTGATATTAAATAATCCTTATCTCGTTACGATTTCGGCTTTTGCCTGGAGCCTTGTAAGTACCGGCATAATTTTATTTATGGCAAAATACAAAGGCGCTACTCCCGAAGTGATGATTCTTACGGGAATTGTTGCCGGTTCATTATTTATGGCAGGCACAACTTCATTACAATTTTTTGCCGATGACGTTGAATTGTCATCAATAGTTTTCTGGACATTTGGCGACCTGGGGCGTGCAAGCTGGAGAGACTTCTGGTTTTTATTAATCGTGGTGGTTCCTTCAACAATTTATTTTATTAAAAACAGGTGGAATTATAATACTCTCAATGCTGGTGATGAAACTGCCAAGAGCCTGGGTGTTAATGTTGAAAAAGTCAGGACAAGGGGCTTGATTATAGCTTCGCTCTCCACTGCTTTTGCAGTTTCGTTTTTCGGGATAATTGCTTTTGTGGGATTAGTAGTGCCACATATAGTAAGACGTTTTATTGGCGGAGACGAAAGATTTCTGATACCTGCATGTGTTTTATTCGGCGGGATGTTCCTGTTATTCTCCGATACAATAGCCCGTACAATTATTTCACCGATAGTTTTACCGGTCGGGATACTGACCTCTTTTCTCGGCGCGCCCTTGTTTATTTATTTATTGCTTAAAGGAATGAAAAGGAGATAACAATGAAAATATTTATTAATAATCTGAATTTTAGCTATAACGGTTCATTTTCTCTTAAAGATATTAATGAACATATCGGGGCAGGTGAATTTACTGCTTTTGTCGGTCCTAACGGTTCAGGGAAAAGCACGCTGCTGAAATGTATCGACAGGATTTTAATACCCGATAACGGCGAAATTTTATTTAACGACAAAGACATATCAAACTACAGCAGGGAAAAAGTCGCTAAGATAATAGCTTACGTGCCGCAAAGCGAGGGTAATATTTATCCGGTAACGGTTTTTGATGCAGTCTTGCTTGGTAGAAAACCTTATGTGAATTGGGCTCCTTCGAAAAATGATTTTGATAAAACCGCAGAAGTAATTGAAAAATTAGACCTTGAAGATATTGCCCTGAAAGAAATTTATAAATTGAGTGGCGGGCAACGACAAAGAGTTTTTATAGCGAGAGCTTTGGCGCAAGAACCAAAAGTTTTACTCTTAGATGAACCCACTGCTAATTTAGACCTCCGCCATCAGCTTGAAGTTCTTGAGATTTTAAAATTATTAAGTGAAAAAGGAATAACAATAATAATCGCCATTCACGACCTTAATATGGCTATTAAATTTTGCTCAAAATTTATTATGCTTAACGAAGGTGAAATATTTGCAACCGGTGGAAAAGAAATAATCACATCAGAAAATATAAAAAAACTGTACGGTGTAAAAGTGAAAATAATTAATGAAGACGGTGAAATAATCATAATTCCAATAAGTAACAACAATAAGCCAATGAAATTGGCTTTAGATTGATTTTTCTATCAGGAATGTATCTCATTCTGTCCGAACGCTTAATCTGTAAAATTATGCAGCGACTGATATAACCGGATAAATGTCTCCCTGATAATATCATTAATGTAAGGTTTGGATAAAAAAAATAAAAAAAAACTTGACAAATTGATTTTTTAATATACTTTTGTCAAAAAAATGACTATAAGTCATAAAATAGAATAACATTAAGTATATCAATATGGGTATAGTAGAACGTAAAGAAAGAGAAAAAGAGCAGCGAAGAAATGATATCATTGATGCTGCCGAAAAAATATTCTTTGAAAAAGGTTTAAGCAATTCAAAAATGGATGAAGTTGC
>JAIORT010000987.1 GCA_021107975.1 Bacteroidales bacterium
AAAAAATAATAAAAAGTAAGTTCTGGTTTATATTCCTGATGTTTTTGCCGATTGTATTGCAGTCACAAGTCGTTTTCGATTTGAAATCTCCGAATGAAAAAATAATAACTAATATCAGGTTCTCAAAAATAATTGAGTTTGAAATCCTCTGTGATTCGATTCCGATTGTTGACTATTCAAAGATTTCACTGAACATTAACGACGAAACTATTTTGGGTGAAAACCCACGGATTAAAAAAAAAATAACCAATACAATCAATCAGAAGGTAATCCCTGTTATTCCTGAGAAGAATAAAGTTATCAGGGATTTTTATAATGAAATGAAATTTCTTTTTAAAGGAAAATATGCCTTGACATTTCGTGCGTATAATAACGGTATTGCATGGCGATTTGAAACTTTCCATAAAAACGATATTAAGGTAAACAACGAACAGCTTGAATTAAACTTCCCTGAAAATAGCCACATCTATTTTCCTGAAGAAAATCAATTCTTTTCGCATAATGAAAGGTATTACTTGTATGAACCTATAAATCAAATTTTATCTGACAGGTTTTGCAGTCTGCCTGCGTTAGTTGAATCTGCCGATGGCATCAAAGTTCTGATAACTGAAACAGACCTGGAAGATTATGCAGGAATGTGGTTGAAAGGAACCGGAACAAATGGTTTAAAAGCTATTTTTCCGGGTGTTGCTTTAGAAGAAGAACAAACCAGCGACAGGGATGTAAGCATTTCCAAATACGCTGATTATATTGCCATAACTCAGGGGACACGCACATTCCCCTGGCGGATTCTTGCCATTGCTGAAAATGACGGCGATTTGATAACAAACCAGTTGAGTTATCTGCTTGCAAAACCTTGTGCTATCGAAGAAACTTCATGGATAACACCGGGCAAAGTTGCATGGGACTGGTGGAATGCCAACAATATTTATGGCGTTGATTTCAGGGCAGGAATTAATACGGAAACTTATAAATGCTATATCGATTTTGCTTCAAAATATGGGATTGAATATATAATTTTGGATGAGGGATGGTATGAGTTGGGCGACCTGCTTGCTTTAAATCCTGATATTGACATGGAAGAAATAATTTTTTATGCTGACGAGAAAAATGTTGGCGTAATTCTTTGGGTGGTTTGGAAGACGCTCTGTGACCAGTGGGATGAGACTTTTGATCAGTTTGAAAAATGGGGCGTGAAAGGAATTAAGGTTGACTTTATGCAGCGGGATGACCAGTGGATGGTAAACTATTATTATAAAGTTGCCGAGGAAGCTGCCAAAAGAAAAATGATAGTTGATTTTCACGGAGCATATAAACCCAGCGGGTTAAGAAGAAAATTTCCGAATGTGCTTACACGGGAAGGAGTAAGAGGTTTGGAACAATCGAAGTGGAGCGATAAGAACACACCGGAGCATAATGTTACCTTGCCTTTTATCCGTATGGTTGCCGGACCGATGGATTACACTCCGGGAGCTATGATAAATGCACAGGAAAAAAATTTCCGAGCTGTTTTCACCCGACCTATGAGCATGGGAACCCGTTGTCATCAGTTGGCAATGTATGTTGTTTATGAGAGTCCTTTACAGATGCTTGCCGACAGCCCCTCAAACTATTACAAAGAACCTGAATGTATGGAATTTTTATCGGCTGTTCCAACAGTTTGGGATACAACCATTGTTCTGTCAGCTAAAGTTGCAGACCATATTGCTTTGGCAAGAAAAAGAGGAGCGGATTGGTTTATCGGAGTTATGACCAATTGGAACCCAAAAGATTTGGAACTTGATTTTTCGTTTTTGGAAGATGGTGAATATTTTATAGATATTTATCAGGATGGAATAAATGCCGACAGATGCGCCGAAGATTATCAAAAATTTTCACAAAAAATATCTTCAGGCGATACTCTGAATATTCATATGTCGCCTGGTGGTGGCTGGGTAGCGAGGATTTACAGATAATGTTCGCTTATTCGTCTGCCCTCCGATATGGAAGATAAAAGTAAAAAGCGACATGAAGTTAGCCCGTATGGGTAATAAGTTTGCGCACAGTGGTCTGACGAATACGCTAAAATAAGAAAAATTGATTTTTCTCTATCGGGGGACGTATTCTTTTCTGTTCGAGGGTGTTATTAAAAAAAATACGTAATATTCCGCAATGATTTTACGTATATTCCCGCATAAAAATTGGGTATTTTCCCT
>JAIORT010000577.1 GCA_021107975.1 Bacteroidales bacterium
AAATTGATTGCGAATACGAAGTATTAAAAGATAATGGACAAACAGCCTGGTTTCAATCAACAGGCAGGTGTTTTGAAAAAAACGGGAAATTGCACGTCTTCGGCTCTACTACAGGCATCACCGAGCGCAAACAGGCAGAAGAAGAACTTAAAAAATACCGCGAACACCTCGAAGAACTCGTAAAAGAGCGAACCAAAGAACTTGAAGAAAAAAACAAAGAACTTGAACATATGAACAGTCTTTTTGTAGGAAGGGAATTCAGGATAAAAGAACTAAGGGATAAGATTAAAGAAATGGAAAAAAAAAATGAACAACATTGAATGTTAAATAACAAATAACACACAACACACACTATGGCATCATATAAGAATAAATCAAAACCACAACTGATTAACGAAATTGAATCTTTGCAAAAGCGTGTTAATGAACTTGAAGAATCAGAAACAGAATTCTTCTGGGCAAAAAAGAAACTGAAAAAACAAGAGGAACAATTACGTGCCGTTCTTGACAATGCCACCATACATATCTGGGCTTTTGACGGAGAGTGGTACCATTACCTTAGCAAAGAATGGTATCGCTATACAGGACAAGACCCCGCTCTCCCGCTAACAATTGAAAGATGGACAGAAGTGGTTCATCCTGATGATATGGATGAAGCAGTTAAAACATGGTTTAAAGCATGGGAGAAAAAAAGTATTTATAACGGCTATTATCGAATAAGGAGTGCTAAAGGGAAATACCGCCTGTTTCATAGCCATGCTGTTCCTGTTTATGACGAAAAAGGTAATCTCCTCCATTATCAGGGATATAATATTGACATTACCGAACGCAAGCAGGCGGAGGAGGAAATTAAAGAGACTAAAGATAGATATCAGCATCTTGTGGATAATTCACCTGATCTCATTGCCGAGGTTAATAAAAAAATGGATGTTATTTCTATTAATTTTCCAATGGCAAAAAGCCTGGGCAAAGATGTAAAAGATATTATCGGTATGAATGCTTCTGAAATTTTCAATGAGAAAATCTTTCAAGAACGGTTGAAAATTATAAATAAATCTCTTTCGGAAAACCATATTATTAAGTTTGAGGATGGAAGAAATGGAAGATTTTTCGAAAATGTCTTTGTGCCTTCACTTAAACGACAAACTGTTCAGCTCATTATCCACGACATCACCGAACGCAAGCAGGCAGAGGAAGCATTGCAGGAAAGCGAACAAAAATTAAGAGATCTGGCAAATCTTTTACCGCAAATTGTTTATGAAGCTGACATCAATGGAAATCTCACTTTTATAAATAAACAAGCATTCGAATCTTTCGGATATTCTCAAGGGGAATATGAAAAAGGAATTAATTTAATGCAGACACTAATCCCGGAAGATAGAGACAGGGCAAAAGAGAATATTCAAAATATACTGCAAGGAAAGTCTGTTGGCAAACCTGGATATACCGCCCTGAGAAAAGATGGAAGCACATTTCCTATTTTAATATACTCGAATGCAATTCTCAAAAATAATAAACCTGTTGGTTTGAGAGGGATCGTTGTGGACATCACTGAGCGCAAGCACGCGGAAGATGAACTCAAGGCAAAAAGCCTTTTTTTGGAGGGTTTGATCCAACAATCGCCGCTTCCTACATTTGTGATGGATTCCAAAGGGTTTAATGTGATGGTTAATGAAGCATTCCTGAAGTTTTATGCTGTGCCTGAAAAGGAGATGATCATTGGGAAAAATGCGCTCACAGAACCGGCGAATGTAAAACAGGGCGTGGTCACGTACTTTAAGGAGGCTTTGAAAGGAAAAATCGTTGAAATACCTGAAATGGAATTTGTTTCACCATACAAGAATAAGAAAGTCATTACACAATGCAGACTATTTCCTATATTAAATCCGGCAGGTACATTGACAAATGTGGTTGTGATGCAGGAAGATATCACCGAACGCAAGCAGGCGGAAGAAAGACTGCACGAGAGTGAGGAGAAATACCGCAACCTCACCGAGAATATGTTCGATATCGTTTATTCAATGGACACAAATGGCATTTTGACCTACATCAGTCCCCAGACAAAGCGATATGGCATAGATCCCGAAAAACTGATTTCCAAAAATTTGCTTGAAATCATACATCCGGAAGACCGTGAAAAACTTGGAATGGAGTTCCGCAGATCGCTTGAAACAGGCGAGGAATTCCCAAG
>JAIORT010000939.1 GCA_021107975.1 Bacteroidales bacterium
AATGAAAAAGATTTTAGTAATTAATTATTCTCAGTCGGGTCAATTGAATGAAATTATTGACAATTTTCTTATTCCCTTTAATGATAAGCAAATTGAAAGAGTAAACATTTTCCCTAAAAAAGTTTTTCCCTTCCCCTGGTCAAGTCAGGAATTCTTTGATGTAATGCCCGAATCGGTTTTAGAAAAAAAAATTGAATTAGAACCATACCATTTTAAATCTGAAAATTATGACCTAATTATAATAGGTTATCAACCGTGGTACCTATCTCCTTCTTTACCGACAACAGCTTTACTGAAAGAAAAAAAATTTACTTTTCTTCTAAAAGGGAAACCGGTTGTTACAATAATCGGAGCAAGAAATATGTGGCTGAATGCCCAGGAAACCGTCAAAGAACATATTCAAAAAGCAGGAGGCGAATTAGTTGCAAATATCCCTTTTATTGATAGAAATGCAAACCTTATTAGTGCTGTTACCATTTTGTATTGGATGCTCACCGGTAAAAAGGGAAAATATTTAAATATCTTTCCTTACCCCGGTGTCAGTGAAAAAGACATAAAGGGGGCTTCAAAATTTGGAGAAATTGTATTTGAAGCATTTCAAGAAGAATCTTATCATAAGCTCCAAAATAAAATTTTAGATTTAAAATTAATCAACATAAAAACGAATATACTCTTTATTGAACTGAGAGCAAAACGACTATTTAAAATCTGGGCAAGAATTATAATAAATAAAGATTCAAACTATAAAAAAAGAGCTATTTGGATAAAGCTTTTTAAGTACTATTTATTAGTTGCTTTATTTATTGTTGCACCCATTGTATTAATCGTTTATAACTTGTTAATAGCACCATTCACTTTTAATGCGATAAACAGAAAAAAAGAGTATTTTTGCGGCATTAGAAAAAATAAGAATGCCGGACGTTTACATAACCAGAATATCTAAATTTTTACCTAATGAATCCGTTTCAAATGATGAGATGGAGCAGTATTTAGGATTGATTAATAAACAACCTTCCAAATCCAAAAAAATCATTCTCAGAAATAATGGCATAAAAAGTCGTTATTATGCTATTAATAGAGAAGGTAAAGCAACACACACAAATTCGGAGATGGCGTCGTTGGCAGTTAAAAAATTATTTGACGACAATCCTGACGAAATTAAAGACATTGACCTATTGAGTTGCGGAACTTCAAGTCCTGACCAAATAATGCCTTCTCATGGCGTTATGGTACACGGATGGCTGCCCGAAACTAATAATATTGAAGTAGTTTCGCTCGCAGGTGTTTGCTGTTCAGGAATGCATGCTTTTAAATATGCATTTATGTCAGTAAAATCAGGAGAGAAAAACAAAGCAGTTTCTGCAGGTTCCGAAAGATTATCCCGAATATTACGCTCTGAACAGTTTGAAGAAGAAGTTCAACATTTAATTGAACTTGAAAAAAATCCATATATAGCCTTTGAAAAAGATTTCCTCAGATGGATGCTTTCTGATGGTGCAGGTGCATTTCTGATGGAAAACAAAAAAAATCCTGATGGAATATCTTTAAGAGTTGAATGGATTGAAGCATATTCTTTCGCAAATTCAAAAGAACCATGTATGTATATGGCTGCTGATAAATTACCTGACGGCAAATTAAAAAGCTATAAGGATTTCTCTCCCAATGAAATAATTTCCAAATCCATATTAAGCATTAAGCAGGATGTAAAATTGCTTAGTGAAAATATTGTTAAACTTGGGTCTGATAAATTAAAAGATATTCTTGAGAAAAGAAATCAAAATGTTGAAAAAATTGACTATTTTCTTCCTCACACATCAAGCTGCTTTTTCGAAGATAAATTAGCAGATATGTTAGAAATTAACGGTATAGGCATCCCAAAAGAAAAATGGTTTTCAAACCTTAGTACAAAAGGTAATGTTGGTACATGTTCTATTTACCTTATGCTTGAAGAATTATTCAATAGCGGTAAGCTTAAAAAAGGTCAGAAGATATTATTATCTGTTCCTGAAAGTTCAAGATTTTCGTATGTATATAGCTTGTTAACCGTTTGTTAGATGGAAAAAGAAAATATTCCTCAGGATAAAAGTGCTTTGGAAAATTTCACTCGTGAACTTTACTATGTTAAAAATAATAACGGAAAATATAAAACTGGGCTTAGTATTGGCTGGGATATAAAAAAAGATGCT
>JAIORT010000753.1 GCA_021107975.1 Bacteroidales bacterium
GATCCCATTTTTTTCCCGGGAGGAGACATTGGAAAGCTTGCCATTGCCGGAACCGTTAACGACCTTGCCGTTTCAGGGGCAGCTCCACTTTACCTTAGCGCCTCATTCATTATTGAAGAAGGTTTTTCAGTAAAGGATTTGGAAATTATTGTCAGGTCTATGTCTGAAGAAGCTAAAAAGGCAGGTGTAAAAATAGTAACGGGAGATACCAAGGTCGTAAACAGGGGACAATGTGATAAAGTATTTATTAATACAACAGGCATAGGACAACTGCCGGATAAATGTAAAAATATTGGAACCGGAGCAGGTATAGAACCGGGAGATAAAATAATTATTAACGGCACGATTGGCGATCATGGAATGAGTATTATGGCAGCGAGAGAAGGAATAAACTTTTCTGCAGAGATCGAGTCGGATTGCGCCTGCCTGAATCATTTAATTAAAAGGGCGCTGGATGTGTCTGATAAAATTAAGTTTATGCGTGATGCAACAAGAGGAGGCGTTGCAACCGTTCTCTGTGAACTAACAGAGAAAAGGAATTTTGGAATAGAGATAAATGAAGAGGCTGTACCTGTAAGAGAAAATGTAAGAGGAATGTGCGAATTGTTAGGTTTTGATCCGTTATATGTTGCTAATGAAGGTAAGGTACTTATAGTTGTTGGAAAAGATGATGCAGACAAAGTATTAGATGTATTGAAACAAGATGAGTTTGGAAAAGATGCTGCCATCATCGGTGAAATAGTTGATGAGCACCATGCAAGAGCGTGGCTGAATACGGGTATTGGAGGAAGAAGAATTATTGACATGCTGGCAGGGGAGCAGTTGCCGAGAATATGTTAAATTTCAAGATAAAAGTACAAAGATAAAAGTTTTGTACAATGCCTATCCTCCCCTTGGGGAGGTGGCGAAGCCGGAGGGGGTAATATGCACGAACTATCAATAGCAATGAATATTATTGAGATTGCCGAAGAAAACGCCCGGCGTGAAGGTGCTTCGGTTATCTCTGAAATCGAACTGGAGATCGGAGCCTTGTCAGGAGTAGTACTTGAGGCGCTGGAGTTTGCCATGGAATCGGCGGTAAAAGGAACAATGCTTGAAAAGGCTGAGGTAAAGATCGATAAGATACCGGCTAAAGCCAAATGCATAGAATGTGGAAAGGTTTTTAATACTGACGATCTTTATACACCTTGCCCGGAGTGCAGTAACCCGTTTTCTGATATCATACAAGGTAAAGAATTAAAAGTAAAATCTTTGAAGGTAGAATAATAAAAAATATCTTTGTAAAAAATCTAGAATCTGAAATCATAAATCTAAAATATTATGTGCGACACTTGCGGATGCGGTCACGGAGATGGGGTTACCATCAGAAAGCCAGGAGAAAAAAACAATGGTGAACATAATCATGAACATATACATACACATTCTCATGATCATGATCACAAAGATAAAACCCATGCTCACGAACATACACATCATCATTCCCATACTCATGATCATGACCACAGCCATGAACATGGTGTTTATACTCACACACACGATAATGACCACCATCACCATCATGAAGGGCATGCCCATGATCATCACCACGCTAATCACAACCATTCCCATGGTAAAGAAATTGAGGTGGAACAGGATATTCTTGGGAAGAATAACTTATTAGCAGAACGAAACCGGGGTTACTTTGAAGCAAAAAACATTCTCGCGTTGAATCTTGTCAGTTCACCTGGTTCAGGAAAGACCAGCCTGCTTGAAAGAACCATCAAAGACCTGGGTAAAGAAATTAAATTCTATGTGATTGAAGGCGACCAGCAAACCATGAACGACGCCAACCGTATAGATAAAGCCGGCGCTCCTGTGGTTCAGATTAATACAGGAAACGGCTGCCATCTCGATTCGGATATGGTGAATAAAGCGGTTAAAGAACTTGAAGTTGAAAACAATTCTGTTTTAATGATAGAAAATGTGGGCAATCTTATTTGCCCTTCGCTGTTCGATCTGGGTGAAGCTGCACGGGTAGTCATCATGAGCGTTACGGAAGGGGATGATAAACCGATAAAATATCCTACTATGTTTCAGTCATCTGATATTTGTATAATAAACAAAACCGATTTGTTGCCTTATGTTGATTTCGACATGGAAAAAGCCAAACAATACGCCATGCAGGTAAATCATCATTTGCAGTTTTT
>JAIORT010000468.1 GCA_021107975.1 Bacteroidales bacterium
TAAAATCTAAAATAAATAAAAGGATTGAACCCCGACGAAACCATAGAGCTATAAGATAAAACAAAAAGTATTAAAGCTATCGTAAACATCAGCAAATGTTGCTTGTTAGAAAGCTGCTCTCTGTAAAAAAAGTATTTTTCGGTTTTTCTGCCAAATTTGAACAAAGTAATAAATGAGAATAAAAATGCAAAAGCCAATACCCACACGAATTTATCATTTTGGTGAAATAATAGGTTATTTGTTTTATTTGTGAACAAAGCTCTCATGTAAAATCCAATTTGTTCAACAGATTCTGCTCTGAATATCACCCAACCGATAATAGTAATAAAGAAGGTAATACTGATACTAGGATATTTACCTATTTTTTTATAGAATTTAAGCAGGAATAATTTGTCAATAATTAAGAAAAAACCATGAAAAGCACCCCACATAACAAAGTTCCATGCAGCCCCATGCCAGAGTCCTGAAAGAAGAAAAACCAGCCAAAGATTAAAGTACATTCTGTTTTTTTTAACCCTGTTACCTCCCAGAGGTATATACAAGTAGTCTTTCATCCATTGGCTTAATGTAATATGCCATCGTCTCCAGAACTCAGTGATACTTTGTGAAATATACGGATTATTAAAATTCTCAGGTAATTTAAAGCCCATCATCCTTCCCAAACCAATAGCCATATCGGAGTATCCGCTAAAGTCGAAATAAATTTGAAAAGTATATGCCATAATCCCTACCCAGGCTGCTTGTGTAGTTAATTGTATCTCACTCATCGAAAATATATTGTCAGCTTCAGCACCGAGAACATTAGCAATAAGCAACTTTTTTGACAAGCCTATCACAAATCGATATAAACCAAGTAATTTATTATCAATCGTTTCAAATTTTCTCCTGTCGTTTATCTGGTCGGCAATAGTATTATACCTGACAATAGGACCGGCAATTAACTGTGGAAATAATAGAATATACATAAGGTAATTACTTATGTTTTTTAAAGGCGGGCAAACTTTTCTATACACATCAATAGAATATGTTACTGCCTGAAAAATAAAAAAGGAAATACCGATAGGAAGTGCAACCTGCATCCAATGTATCTCAGCCATCCCAAAACCAGCAAGCAAACTGTTAACATTATCTATAAAAAAGTTAACATATTTAAAGTAAACGAGTAATCCTATCTTTAATACCACAGAAAGGCTGAGAAGCCTTTTTCTTAATTTTTCATTACATGAATGATAAATCTTTTTTACAATATAAAAATCAACAGAAATTGTTCCTGCAACGACAAAAATGAATTTAGGAGCTCCCCAGGCATAAAAAACAATGCTTGCAAACAGCACCCAATAGTTTCTGAATTTGTGTGGCAAAAAATTATATACCAGTAAAAAAACCGGTAAAAAATATGCTAAAAAAATAACACTGCTGAAAACCATTTTTAACGCAATTTTTTACAATACAGATTTCTTAGGGACGTGGAATTATTTAGTTGTTTATTTGTATTTTGTAATAAACTGTCAATCTGTGAAGTATAGAAATCAAATTGGTGATTTATTTATTCCACTGTCCTTACTCAATTATAACTTCATAAATAACACCTTCCATATCTTTAGCCGGGAAAGGCACATTTTCCTGTTTGAAAGGAGATTTTGGCCACCAGGCAGAATAATGATACTCCTGGGTAAAGATTAACAACATCTGGTTATTCGGGATACTTGTATATTTATCACTTATATATCCTACTATTCTTAATTTATCTTTTTCCGGCCCAATTCTCCAGATAATTTCAGTCGGTTTCCATTCTATCTGAAAATAATAATAGTCCGATTTGAATAGCTCATCATCCTTTACCGGTGTTTTTTGAGTAACAGCATTGTACCATTCATCCCAGCGATGACCGAGGTAAGTATTATTTCTATAAATTATTTCATGAACTCCAATACCAAACTTTTCAGGTTGCTTGCATGCCATATCCCAATTGGTACAGGTTACCATCACTTTATCTTCGTTAGTTTTCGGTTCTTCTCTTTCCTTTCTGTCGGGGTAGCAAAAGCCCGGCCATGTCTCGGCAGCTTTTACAATTTCAAAGTCAATTTCGGTATAACTTATTTGTGGTACTCTTTCCACGCCCTCTCCTGCACCATAATATGGCATATATCCTTCTTTTGTACAAACTCTTCTTGCATTATATGG
>JAIORT010000283.1 GCA_021107975.1 Bacteroidales bacterium
ATTAGTTACCAAAAGGCTGATATTCGGAGTTTGCAATCACTGTTTTAAACATTAATCCATCAAGCCCGTTCCAAAATTTTAGTTTTTGATCCTATGGCCCAAAGGTTAATTTTGGTCAATTATAAACCTCATGCAGATTATATTTATTGAAATGGTTTGATTTATATTGAAATAATTGAATAGTAAATGGCTCCCGTACGGGCGACAGAGGGGGATATCTCCCGGTCCGTTCCTCGCCGGCAGTATTTAGCGTTAATCTCCAACGGATTGTTCGGCGATTTTTTTTTCCAATATACCTTGGTCAAATTCAAGTGTGTACGATAAAATCGTGTTAATATTAAATTTTTTAGATGCTTTGAGTATTTCTATACCTGTAAGCTTTCCATCAGTTGTGGTGTCGATATTTATTCCTTCCGTGATTTCAATAACACCATCCGGATTTTGATCGCTTAATTTTAGATACAAAGCATCGATTTCTTCATCATAATGTACTTTCATTGTTTTCTTCCTTTCTTTAATGGATAATTTGTGATTACTGTCACAATATCGCTTTCAACTGCGACAACAATCTTTATTGGATATTTAAAACCGGATACATTTTTGATTATCTCATGTTCTCCATCGTTGATATGCAAACCTGCTAATATTGTTTCAACCACTGATTCCGGAATCTTATAAAGTTTAGCTCTTCGTTTTGCATGCCGGGAGAATCTTATTATCATTTCAAATTTTCCTTTATGTTATTATTTCGTCGAACATATTATTAACCTGCAAATATCCATATAATAATCATAAAATGCAAGTAAAAACGGTTTCTGTATAATACGCTTATTTGTAACGAAAAATGGAAAATTTCCATCCCGCAAACTTATCCCAGGATTTACAATACTCTCTGAACCCTGACTTCCCTCTAAACCATCAGTCTTATTTATCCCAGAGTGGGATCAAATATCTCTTAACCTGAGGATAGGTAAAGCTTCCCATCTGATAAAAGGTGTTATTCTTCGCTTGTATCTCCCTATATCATCATAATACATAACATCAAATACATCTTCGCCCGACTCGAAGTGTTGATTAGCTCTATGAAGAGAGGAATACTCAGGAACAATTCCGATATTATCCTGACAAAGTAATCTTTTTCTAACATTTTCAGGATTGGCAATTGTGATTGGAAGCGATGCATCATAAATCGCTAAAAGCATTTTCATGGTTTCAACCATCCTCCCGATAGATTCACCTCGCAATTCTACTACAAAACCATCTTTTTGATAATATGAAGGCCGGCGGACATATAGGTCAATATGAGTTGTATTGCCTCCCCGCATGATTTCCCAGGGATGCCCCCCTCCGAATCTTTTGGGATGTTTCCCATCAATCCAATCAGCAAATTCCTGCTCGGAGTCCGGGTCAATATCAAGAATCCCTTCATGCCTGCCATCAGCGAAAATCCTGTACATTTCCTCCCCTGAAAGAGATTTATTAAATTTGTTATTTTTTTCAAATACTGAAATATAAGCTATCTTGCAATATTCGAAATATTTTGCTGCAGTCATTGATTCGGCTTCAGTGTTTTCCTTTCTTGAGAAAAATCCATCTTCAACAAGACGGATGAGCTTTCTTGTTCTAACTTTGCCCAACTCTTTATCAAGCCGGTATATGCCGGGCAGAGATTCTTGAATGAGGCTGTTTGAGACCGTACCATACCTGAAATTTAACGGGTATTCCTCATAAACTAACTTATTAGCTTTAATCCAGTTTTTCTCCACAACCTTTAACCATTTCCTGGCTGAAGCAATGATGTGATCCCATTTCTCAATTAAATATTCATTTTCATAAAACGAACGAGAATTTGAGAACCCTCCGGAGTCCATTACTTTTAAACTTTTTTCAGGCTCAACCTCAAGCGTTCCATAATCTCCATTGATATGACCGATATAAAAAGTCTTTTGATATTTTGTAATGATAAAATAGCTCCACTTTTCTTTATGGTTTTTAAATAAAATATTCCATACATGATCAATACTGGAAAGTGTATAATCAAATCTCTCCAGTTCTTTAAGAAATTGGAAGGTATGTTCTTCTAATAACATTGTTGATTTCATTTTTATTTTTCGGTTTTATTCAGTCCTAACTTTGGTAAAACCACCCTGACTTCTCTTTCCTCCTCCTTATCATACCATAA
>JAIORT010000932.1 GCA_021107975.1 Bacteroidales bacterium
AGTTACATATTTTTTAGCATTTGTCATTTGACATTCATTTGAAATTTGCCTGCCCCGTGAAATTCACGATAGTGACAGTGAAACGTATTTAACTAGGGGGCTTTGACCTTTGTCATTCGAATTCATTCTATTTAGTGCCTGGCCGAAAAGTAGGAATCGTTTAATTTCAACCAGTTAGCGCATATTTCAACGACGAAGATTTTGAGTTTTACTTGTTTTAGAGCGCATTTTATGCTTTACTTTGTGTGCTTTAAATGGTATTAATTTAGCGCAGTTGACAGTGAATGAGTTTTGTTGATAATACCGATTACTTCTTGTAAAGCACAAAATTGCAAATCTTCGGAGAAAAAATATGCGAAAAATCATCGACATGCAAATGAAAATTGGTGAACTTGCCATAAAAAATATTGAATTCGACTTCCGCTCGCGAGATGAAATCCCGGAACTGCTAATGGGCCTTCGGAGCATATACTGCAATCGGGAAGTTCGTGATCGAGTTTTCGAAGTATTACTGGATATCGTACCGGACGATGTGGACACCAACAATGGCCGTTCAGGGATGGATTTATGGAAAATACTAGTTTTTGGCACATTGCGTTTATCCTGCAATTGGGATTACGATAAGCTAATGGATATCGCAAATAACCACAGAACACTGCGATTAATGCTTGGCCACAACGCTATGGACTCCGATTACCGATATGCACTGCAAACCCTGAAAGATAACATCTGCCTGTTTACCCCGGAAGTACTTGATAGGATTAACCAGATTGTTGTCAAATACGGCCATGACGTTATCGGGAAAAAGGCTGACGAAGATCTAAGAGCAGGTTGTGATTCATTTGTCTTAGAAACCGACGTTCATTATCCGACAGACATCAATTTGCTTTTTGATGCGATGCGAAAGACAATCATTCCGATTAAGGCTTTGAGCAATAGTTTAGGATTGCCTGGATGGGGCCAGGGCAGTCATTTACTCAAGAAGGTCAAGAAACTCTTTCGAAAAGCCCAGCAACTAAAGCGATCAACGTCAAAGGATGACAGCAAGAGAGAAAAACGGGAACAACTGATAATTGATGCTCACCTTGGCTATCTTGAACTGGTTGAGTCTTTGATTATCAGAGCCAAAGAAACCCTTTTGGCGGTCTCATCACCGAGTATTGTAGCACACCTAAAGATCCAGAAGATTAAAAAGTATATCACCCATGCTGAAAGGCAAATTGATCAAATTCGCAGAAGGGTAGTTGAAGGCGAGACAATCCCCCACAACGAAAAGGTCTTTTCACTCTTTGAAGAGCACACGGAGTGGATCAGCAAGGGGAAAGCTGGTGTCTCTCAGGAGTTAGGTCTTAAAGTTTGTGTTATCAAAGATCAGTTTGGTTTCATCCTTCATCATCGGGTGATGCAAAAAGAAACAGATGATCAAATCGCGGTCCGGATCATTCAGGAAACCAAAGATCGGTTTAACCAGCTTAGCGAGTGCTCATTTGATAAAGGCTTTCACAGCCCCTACAATCAAAAAGAACTGGCAAAGATATTGGATAAAGTAATCCTTCCTCGCAAAGGGAAGTTATCGGCAATAAACAAGGAGATTGAAAACTCAGAGGAGTTCAGAGAAGCACGACGCAAACATTCAGCTGTCGAGTCCTCAATCAATGCCCTTGAAAATCATGGGTTAGACCGTTGCCGGGATCATGGATTACACGGGTTCAAACGCTACGTCGGGTTAGCAGTTGTGGCGCGAAACATTCAAATCATTGGCCATATTGTTCGACAGAGGGAACTTGCTCGTTTGCAACGAATTGAAAACAAGCTCCGCAACAAATCAAGCATGGCTTTGTAGCCGCTATTAAACCCTGCTGCACCAACATATTTTCTTACAAGGGATAACTATATGCAAAAGACATAATTTTAACCAGGAAGTATTACAAGTATAGGCATAGTAGATACGTGCTATAGAATTATCCGATTTTTGCGTTACGGTGAAGTACTTTTGTGGCTTGGAAGAAGCTTCGGACGCCTCGCCGTCCGCCGGTAAATCACAAAAAACCGGGTTTTCGTTCAGACACTAACTACTAAGTCGATACAATTTTTTATGCAACGTTAGGGTTAATATGCAGCGGATTCAACATTCCGGCTTGATATGTGAATCTCCATTTAAGATGCATGTATGAGCACT
>JAIORT010000091.1 GCA_021107975.1 Bacteroidales bacterium
CATGCCTCAAACCTGATGAAAGAATTGAAAAAACAGGATTCTTCCGCTCAATTCAGGTGCTGGGGGGGTGATTTAATGAAGCAACAGGGAGCTACACTTGTAAAACATTACCGCGACCTTGCATTCATGGGATTTATCGAAGTAATCGCTAATTTAAAAACCATTCTGAACAATATAAAATTTTGTAAAAAAGATATTTTAAATTATAAACCTAATGCTGTAATACTGGTCGATTATCCGGGATTCAATCTTCGGATTGCTGAATTTGCACATGAAGAAGGATTTAAGATTTTTTATTATATATCACCTCAAATTTGGGCATGGAAAAAATCAAGGGTTAATAAAATTAAAAAATTTGTTAACAGGATGTTTGTTATCCTTCCTTTTGAAAAGGAGTTTTATACTAAGTACGATTATGAAGTAGATTTTGTAGGGCACCCGCTATTGGATATGATTGAGCAACTCTCGGAAAGTAAGCCCGTAGAGTTCAAAAAAAATAATAAAATTGACGACAAGCCCTTTATTGCACTTTTACCCGGAAGCCGTAAACAGGAGATAAAAAAAATGCTTCCAATTATGCTTTCAATTGTTAAAAATTTTGCTGATTACAGGTTTATAATAGCCGGTACTCAATCCTTTGGAAAAGAATTTTATCAGGAATTAATGCAAAATATCAGAGTTGACATTGTATTTAATCAAACACATGAACTCTTGCAAAATTCTTATGCTGCCCTTGTTACATCTGGTACAGCTACACTCGAAACAGCCTTGATGAATGTGCCTCAGGTAGTATGTTATAAAGCCAATTTTATTTCATACCACATCGCTATCAGAGTAGTTGATAAGAAAACCGTTAATTATGCTTCGTTGGTTAATTTGATAATGGGCAGAGAAGTTGTAAAAGAGTTGATACAAAATGATTTTAATTCGATAAATTTAGAACGGGAATTATTAAAAGCAACAGAAGATACAACTTACAGGCAACAAATTATAAATGATTATAAATTGTTAAAAGAAAAACTTGGAGGTGCGGGAGCTTCTGAAAAAACGGCTAAGTTAATTTTAAGCTTAATATAATTTTATCGGAAAATAAATGCTTGTCATGGCTGATAACATCAAATTCAATAATCATTATTAAATTTTATTATCTTTACCCGAAAATGAAAATTTAAACCGAATATCATGAAAAAATATTTACTCTTAACAGTTATAATTACTTTCCTTACAAATAATATTAAAAGTCAGGATGAAAATTTTTTGAGCTTATGTGTTGGCGCTGCTCTGCCACAAGGTACGTTTGCAAGTAAAAATTTTTCAAATGAAAGCGCCGGCTATGCAACTTCAGGATTTCTTTTTGGTTTTGACATGGCTTGGTTCCCCGATGATTATCTTGGCATAGGCGGTACTGTAACCTTTGTTAATAACAATATAGATAAAAAAAAATACGAAGAAGATTTATTAAAAAGACTCCTGGAAAAATATCCTGACCTGGAATTACCGGATAATACGGAGATTTATTTTGATATGAGTGAATGGAGGTATGTAAATTTGATGATTGGTCCTAACGGAACTTTCAATGCAGGAAAATTTAATTTTGATTTACGTGCTTTAACAGGAATAAGTTTTGTGTTCCCACCTGGCACCGAACTTCAAATTAAGCAGTCGGGCGAGCAAATACTTAGTACAAATCATGAAAAAAAAGTATCGCTGAATTTAGGATTCACACTTGGAGCAGGTATCAGATATGCTTTAAAAAATAATTATGTTATTAGATTAATTGCCGAATACACAGGTACTAAAGGGACTTTTGATGTTACCGAAGATATTAGCAAAGAGGTTATTGGTGGAGATATAACTTTAGAACCGCAAACCCGGAAAGTGGATTATCCTGTTAACAACATCCAGCTTGGAATAGGAATTGCTTATCATTTTGGTTTATAGGTTAAGAAAAAATATTCTATTCAAATTCTATCAGTTTTTTTTCAATATCAGGATATATACTATCAATTTCTTTTTGAACGCCGATTGTCTTATTAATGGAAGTGGCAATTAAGATGTAATGTCTTGCATCGTCCATCCGACGACCTTTCCGGTCTTTCAGGTATTTATGCAATACCTGATAACCGCCAATATAATAATTCCACATTGTTGGTTCAGTCAGTGTTTATTCATCTTA
>JAIORT010000779.1 GCA_021107975.1 Bacteroidales bacterium
GGGACACAATTTGTGACGGATTAGAATAAGATTGAATTATAGACAAGGCTAACCCGCGCTCCACCTGACCGCCTGTGGCGTGGGGAATCGGGCCCTTTTATGCATTTATTGATTCTTGATCTATAATCATTATTAGCCTATCCGGCTGCAGGTGAGCTCTTCCGTTAGGGTGCTTTCATTGATCACAATATGATTACTAAAAGATTTTCGTTCATTGGAATAATACTCCTGATATTTTCTATTTCTGCTGCTTGTGAAAGAGAGAAATCATTACTTGATATCCCAGATGCCAGTTCTTCTAGTATCGAGCAATCGAGCAAAGACACTCAAAAAAGCAATACAGTCCTACCTCAAACAACACCAACAATCGAAAATACCAAGACAGTGGAACCAATTCAGATTGTGATTGTTCCTAAGTCACAAATGATTTTTGAAATCAACAACAACATTGCAGTTATAGATCCATACTCGCCTAATGAAATCAATTATCTATACTTTCCAAATCTTAATGATTTGCCTAACCCAGAACCTCGAGCCGTTTCGCCCGACGGAACCAAACTCATTGTTAGATCTGTAGATGCAAGGGTAGGAAAGTTTAGACTTTTCGTTTTAGATTTAACTTCAGGTGAAACACACAAGCTGATATATGAGAATGCGAGCCAGGGAATTGCGAGGTGGGGTCCAGATAGTGAGAATATCGCATTTGTCTTAACTTATGAAAATGAAAGCAGAATTGTTATCGTCAACTATCTAAATGGCTCAATAATAGAAATCCATGGAGCACATCGATGGGATTCCATTCCTTGTTGGTCTCCTGACGGTGAGCGGATTTATTTTTTGTCATATGAAGGTCAATCTGATGACCTGTTAGGTCCATCACCACAAAATGACATCTTTGAATTTGATATTGAAAGTAACGAGCTCAGAAAACTAACAGATGAGCCAATGCTGATAACAGACTTTTCCTTATCACCTGATGGATCAAAATTTATTTATACTTCAGTGGATCAATTTGGAGAAATATTCACTTTTGATTTCGAAAATGGAGATATGACTAATTTGACAAACAGTATTTCATCTGAACGAAATCCTGTTTGGTCTCCAAATGGGGAAAAGATTGCATTTAGTTCAGAGAGAGATGGAAATTGGGAAATCTATACCATGAATTCCAACGGTTCATCTGTAGAAAGGATTACATTCGATAACGAAGTTGATACTCCAATTATGTGGTCCCCTTTTAGTGATTATCTGGCGTTCATATCAAGAAGGTCAGGGGCATGGCAAGTTTATATATACGTGATCTCTTCTGGAGAAATTAAACAAATAACAGACGAGGACGATTATCCATATCTTGCTGATATAACCACAACATTAGCACCCTAACCCACGCTCCACCTGACCGCCGGTTAAGGTGGATGGTTTGGGAACCATAATCATAAAAACACAACCCGGCGCCAGGTGAGCTCAATCCGTTAGGTGCGCCAGATTCTTAACTATTTTATTTAGGACTAAATATGTCAAAGCTCATCTATGGAGATCGCATCACAAAAAATGCCCCGGTGCTTGTTGGTAGCTCTGCTCAGATACTTGATCCGTCAGGCAAAAAAGTGTTACTTACAAAGCGGGGAGACAATGGGCGATGGTGTACTCCAAGTGGTCAACTAGATTCGGGAGAAAGTGTAGCAGAGACTTGCGTTAGGGAAGTATTGGAAGAAACTGGTTTGATAGTCCAGGTAGAGCGATTGATTGGGGTCTACTCAAATCCAAATATGCTTTTATCTTATGATGAAGAACATCAATATCAACTAGTCTCATTCCATTTTGCAGTTAGTGTGATTGGCGGTGAACTGGGTTTGAGTAATGAAACAACTGATGTTGGTTATTTTTCTTTAGACGAGATAAATAACATGGACTTAATGGAACATCATCAACAACGCATCATGGATGCTTTTGCGGATAAGAAGGAAACCTTTATCAGGTGAATATATGATGATGGATTAATGATCTTGGCGCCCTAACCCCCGCTCCACCCGACCCTGGTGACATGTCGGCGCAAGTATAATCAAGTTATCTTAGGCGGGTGAGCTCATCCGTTAGGCCACCAATAGATTGAAAAAATATAAAAACAACAAGCTAATGAAAAAAATCTTTCGGGGTGTATTAATTGGATTAT